>JBPPMH010000103.1:0-15660 GCA_051305945.1 Gemmatimonadaceae bacterium | reverse complement strand
TAGATCGTCGTCCGTGTCTTCCAGCGCCGCGGGGAAATCCTCGAAGTCCCCGCCCGCCGCGCCCGCTCCGGCCGCGGCACCCGCCTTCGCTGCCGGCGCCCGACGCGATCCACCCGCCGACTCGTTGTCCCCGCCGCCGCGCGCACCGCCGAGCATCACCAGATCCCGCACCTTGATCTCGGTGGTGTACCGCGTCTGGTTCTCCTTGTCCTGCCACTGGCGGTACTCGATCTCCCCTTCGACGTAGAGGCGATCCCCCTTCTTGACGTACTTTTCGATGACGTCGACGAGACCGCCGCCACTCTTCTGGTTCCACACCACGCACTTGTGCCACTCGGTCTTCTCCTGCTTCTCGCCGTTCTGCCCGGTCCAGCTCCGGCTCGTCGCGAGCGAGAAAGACGCCACCCGGGCGCCCGTGGTGGTGGAGCGAATCTCGGGATCGCTCCCCAGGTTTCCGATCAGCATGGCTTTGTTCAGACTGCGGCTCACGAAGCCTCCTTGCAAAAAGTGTCGGACGGTTCAACCGTCACCCTATATCGCCTCTCACACCGGTTCCTGCGGTTACGAACGGATGCGCCCGCAAGCAGAACCATCCCCACCGGCCAGAAAATTCTCACGGCCCGACCTTCTGAAGAATAAGCGCGTCCTCCGTGGGCCGCTGATAGTATCCGCGGCGACGCCCCACCTCGACGAAGCCGTGGGCCGCGTACAGTCCGCGCGCGGCGGAGTTCGACTCCCTGACCTCCAGATACACGGTCGTGATCCCGTCCCGGGCAGCCACCTCCAGAAGACTTCGCAGCAGGCTGCTCCCGATACCGCCGCGGCGGGAGTTACCCGCCACGGCCAGATTGAGCAGCTCCGCTTCCTCCGCCACCTGGATGAGCACGGCATAGCCGACGATCCCCTCCTCCCGCCCCGGATCTTCCGCGACGATGAACGTGACGCCCGCGCGATCGATGAACGACTCGAACGATTGCCGCGGCCAGGGATCACTCGTGAAGCAGCTCAGCTCCAGCTCCGCCACCCGCTCGATGTCGGCGAGGGCGGCGTGCCGCAAAACCAGCGCGTCCGCGGTCACTTCGGAAGCGGGCGGCCGTGCGCTGCCTCCCACTTCACCTGCGCCTCGGCGGCCCGGCCGTAATCCGGCTCCCACGCGCCGAGGTCCACCGGTCCGGCAGCGAGGATCGAATCCAGCATTCGCCTGGCCCCGGTGGCATGCGGAGCGCCGAGCAGCAATTCAGCGCCGGCCTTCGAGGCCTCCTCGGCGAGAGCCGATCGCGGCACGATTCTCACCGGAACGGCGGCCGGGATCGTCCCGTCGCCGGCAACCTGCACGAGCGCGGCGAAGCTCTCCCCGCGCATCGCGTCGAGCGCGACGACGTAGCTGCCGCGCCCCTTCTCCGCCGCGGCGACGATGAGCGAGAGCGACGAGACCGCGAAGAGCGGGATGCCGTGCGCGTGACAGATTCCCTTCGCGATGGACGCCGCGATTCGGAGACTCGTGAAGCTGCCCGGCCCCGCCCCGCACACGACTCGCTGGAGGGCCTCGATGCCTTCCGGGATCTTGCCGACGCATTCGGCGACGGCCGGCATCAACCTTTCCTCGTCGCGCCCGCGCATCTCGACGTCGGTCGAAGCGACTATCTCCGTTCCGCGAATGACCGCGACGCTACCGGCGTACGTGGACGATTCGAGGGCGAGCGTGTAGGCCTCAGCGAGCGATCTCATTCTGCTGGCGGAACCGCGCGGGATGCCGCGCTCATCCGGCGAGCAGGATTCGGCGCGACTGATCCACGGGATCGTATTCGAGCGCGATCGGGACGTGCGGCGGCAGATTGGCACCGGCGCGCTCGGGCCATTCGACGAGCACCAGCCCGTCGCCGAAGACGATCTCGTCCCAGCCGATGTTGGTGAGCTGCGCCTCGTTCTCCAACCGGTAGAGATCCACATGGAAGACCCGCGCGCGCGGCGACGCGTACTCGTGCACGAGCGCGTACGTAGGGCTGGTGACCGCGTCGGTGACTCCGTACCCCGCGCAGATCGCCTGGACCAGCGTCGTCTTGCCTGCTCCGAGCTCGCCGCTGAGCGTGACCACGAGCGGCGCTTCGGCAGCCTGGCCAAAGCTGTGGCCCCACCGTCGCAGCTCCTCCTCGCTCAGCACTAGCCGGCCTGCCAGCGCCAGGGGCGGGACGAGGCGCGTCACCCGGCCGCCTTGATCCCGGCCAGCGAGCCGCGCGATTTCACGGTCGTTCCCTCCGCCTGCGCGCGAATCTCGAACAGCTCGTCGCGGATTCGCGCCGCCGTTTCGAAATCGAGCGCCGCGGCGGCCGCCTTCATGTCCGCCTCCAGCCGCTTCACCATCTGCTCGACGTCCTCCTTGCTCCCGTACCTGCCCACTCCGGCCTCGGCGACGCGTCTCGTCGCGCGATCCTCCTCGCGCGCGTCGCTCCCCTCCCGCGCGTCAGCGACGCGAGTGCTGAAGCGCACCTGATCCACGCTCTTGATGACGCCGAGCGGAGTGATGCCGTGCTCCGCGTTGTACGCCCGCTGCGTCGCGCGCCTGCGGCCGGTCTCGTCCAGCGCGCGCTGCATCGAGCCGGTGATCCGGTCGGCGTAGAAAATCGCGCGCCCGTTCACGTGCCGCGCCGCGCGTCCGATGGTCTGGATCAACGACCTATCGCTCCGCAGGAAGCCTTCCTGGTCGGCGTCGAGGATCGCGACGAGCGAGACCTCCGGCAGATCCAACCCTTCGCGCAGCAGGTTGATTCCTACCAGCACGTCGAAATCGCCGAGCCTGAGCCCGCGCACGATCTCCATCCGCTCGATCGCATCAATGTCCGAGTGCATGTACCGCACGCGTACGCCCATCTGCTGGAGGTAATCCGTGAGGTCCTCGGCCATGCGCTTGGTGAGCGTGGTAACGAGCACACGCTCGCCGCGGCGCTCGCGGATGCGGATCTCGTTCAGCAAGTCGTCCACCTGTCCGCGCACGGGCCGGATGTCCACCTCCGGGTCTACGAGACCGGTGGGCCGGATAATCTGCTCGACGACCACGCCCTCGGACAGCCGCAGCTCGATGTCGCCCGGGGTGGCCGACACGTTGAGCGCGCGCGGCGTGAGCGCGAGGAACTCGTCGAACATCAGCGGCCGGTTGTCGAGCGCGCTCGGCAGCCTGAAGCCGTACTCGACGAGCGTGAGCTTGCGGGCGCGGTCGCCGTTGAACATGCCGGAGATCTGCGGGAGCGTCACGTGCGATTCGTCCACTACCACGAGAAACTCGTCCGGGAAGTAGTCGAACAGGCACGCGGGGCGCTCGCCCGCGGAGCGGTCCGCGAGATGGCGGGAATAGTTCTCGATTCCCGCGCAGGTGCCGATCTCGAGCATCATCTCGATGTCGAAGTTGGTGCGCGACTCGAGCCGCTGCGCCTCGAGCAGCTTTCCCGTGGACTTGAGCTCCGCGAGCCGCTCCGCCAGCTCGGCGCGGATCTTCGCCACAGCGCGCTCGATCGTGGGGCGCGACGTGACGAAGTGTTTGGCAGGGTAAATCGCCGTCTTGGTCAGCGACGTGATGGACGTGCCCGTGAGCGGATCGATCTTGCTGATGCGCTCGACTTCGTCGCCGAACATCTCGATGCGGACACCCTGCTCCTCGTACGCCGGGAAGATCTCCACCGTGTCGCCGCGCACGCGGAAGAAACCGCGGTCGAACACGACGTCGTTGCGCGAGTACTGGATCTTCACCAGCGAGCGCAGGATGTCGTCGCGCGCGATGCGCTGTCCCTTTTCGATCGTGACCATCTGCTCCCGGTACTGCACGGGGTCGCCGAGTCCGTAGATGGCAGAGACGGTAGCGACGATGATGACGTCGTCCCGCTCCATCAGGCTCGATGTCGCCCGCAGGCGCAGCCGGTCTATGTCTTCGTTGATCGAGGCGTCCTTCTCGATGTACGTGTCCGTCGTGGGCACATACGCTTCCGGCTGGTAGTAGTCGTAGTACGAGATGAAGTACTCGACGGCGTTGTTGGGGAAGAACCCCTTAAGCTCGCCGTACAGCTGCGCCGCCAGCGTCTTGTTGTGCGACATGACGAGCGTGGGCAGCCCCACGTTCTTCACCACGTTCGCCACCGTCATGGTCTTGCCCGAGCCGGTGACGCCGAGGAGCGTTTGAAAGCGATCGCCCCTCTCTATCCCCCGCGTCAGCTCGGCGATCGCTTTCGGCTGATCGCCCGCCGGCTTGAAGGGCGCTTGCAGGTCAAATTCGGCGCGGGGCATCCCTGCAATTTATCCGAATACCGCGGCCGCTTCCTCTGCTTGGGTGCGTGTGACCCGCCTGCGGGCGCAGGGGTCGCCCAATCGCGGCTACGGGCGCGCGGGAGGCGTTCGAGAGAGAAACCGAGATCTGCCCCCGCGCGCCCTATCACGCCGCTTTGGCGACCCCTGCGCACCGCCGTCGGGTCACCGAGCATAGCCTGAGGAGGCTGACGCCCGGGGGATGTTCGCAGGGCCGTGTTAGCGAGCGCCGTTTGCGAGCGTAGGCCCAGCGAACATCCCCCGGGAGTCAGCCGACACGCAACGAACCTCGCGGTCGGGCCACCCGCAATCCGCAGTTACTCGGCCGGCTCGGCGGACGAGACGCGTTCGCGGCGGGCGATCTCGGTGATGCCTTTCACGCGGCGCGCGGACTTGAGGATCTTCTGGAGCTGGGCGAGGTTCTCCACGTCCACCATGATCGCGCCCGTCACGCGGCCGTCCTCCGTGTGCATGTCGAAGCTGCGGATGTCGGTGCCCGTCGCGCTCACGGCGGCGGCGACGTCGGCGTACAGCCCCCTGCGATCATTGCCCTCGATGGTGAGGCGTACGCTGAAGCGCTCACCCTCCACGCCCTGCCAGTCTATCTCCAACCGCCGCTCGGCGTCGGCGGTGAGGGTCAGCAGGTTCGGGCAATCACCCCGGTGGATGCTCACTCCGCGGCCGCGGGTCACGTAGCCCACGACCTTGTCGCCGGGCACGGGCTGGCAGCACTGGGCGTAGCGCACCATCATCCCCTCGACGCCCTGGATGCGGACGCCCTTCGGCGCGCCGCGTACCTTGTCCACGAACCAGTCGATCGCGCGCTGCTTCGGGGGCTCGGCCTGCTCGGCCTCGTCGGGATAGATCGCGCGGATCACCTGGTTGACGTTGTGATCGCCGTGCCCGATGGACGCCGCCAAGTGCTCGGCATCGTTGAGTCCGAGCTCGCTCGCGACGGCTTCCATGCGCGCGTCGTCCGGCTTCGCCAGGCGGCGGCGCTTGAGCTCCCGCTCGAGGATCTCGGTTCCCATCCTGGCCGAGGTCGCGTGCTCCTCGATGCGGAGCCGCTGGCGGATCTTGTGCCGCGCGCGCCCCGTGCGCACGTGCGCCAGCCAGTCCCGGCTCGGGCGCACCGAGGGCGACGTCAGAATCTCCACCGTCTCCGAGTTGTGCAGCTCGCGCGACAGCGGCGCGATCCGGCCGTTGATCTTCGCTCCGGCGGTGTGCAGGCCGACCTCGGTGTGCACAGCGAACGCGAAGTCGATCGGCGTCGCGCCCTTCGGGAGCTGGATCACGTCCCCAGTGGGCGTGAAGACGAAGATCTCGTCCTGATACAGGTCGAGGCGGAGGAACTCGAGGAACTCGTCCGGCGTCTTGGCGTCGAGCTGCAGCTCGAGCACCTGCCGGAACCACTGCAGCGCACGATCGAGATCGTCCGAGCTCTTCGCGTCTTCCTTGAAGCGCCAGTGCGCGGCGATGCCATACTCCGCGGTGCGGTGCATGTCGCGCGTGCGGATCTGAATCTCGTACAGCTGCCGCCCCGGGCCGAACACGGTTGTGTGGAGTGACTGGTAGCCGTTGGACTTGGGCTGGGCGATGTAGTCTTTGATGCGCGTGTGCACCGGCGTCCAGCCTTCGTGGATTACGCCGAGCGCGTGATAGCAGTCCTGCACCGTGTTGACGAGCACACGGATGGCGAGCAGGTCGTAGATCTCGTCGTAGTCCTTTTCCAGCTTCGCCATCTTCTTGTAGATGGACCACAAGTGCTTCGCGCGGCCGGTGACCTCCACGTCCTTGATGCCGGCCTCGCGGAGCGACTCCTCCAGCGGCACGCGCATCTGCATGATCATCTGCTCGCGCTCGCCGCGCTTCTGCGCCACCAGCTTGGCGAGCCCCTTGTACTCGTCGGTCTCGATGTACTTGAACGCGAGGTCCTCGAGCTCCCAGCGAACCCGCGCCATTCCAAACCGGTGCGCGAGCGGCGCGTACAGATCGCGCGTCTCCTGCGCGATCCGGTGTCGCCTGTCGGGCGCGAGGTAATCGAGCGTCCGCATGTTGTGCAGCCGGTCCGCGAACTTGATGATGATGACGCGCGCGTCCTTCGCGATCGACAGCAGTAGCTTGCGGTAGTTCTCGACCTGCCGCTCCTGAGTGGAATGGAGCGGGAGGTGCCCGATCTTGGTCAGGCCGTCCACTATGTCGGCGACCTCCTTGCCGAACTCGAGCTCGACTTCCTCGATCGAGACCGCCGTATCCTCGACCACGTCGTGGATCAGCCCGGAGGCGACCGTGGTGGTGTCGAGCTGAAGCTCCGCCAGGATCTTCGCGACCTCGACGCAGTGCGACACGAAATCTTCGCCGGAGAGTCGCTTCTGTCCCTTGTGGGCGCTCTCGCTGAACCGGTAGGCGCGCACCAGCAGCTCCCGGTCGAGCCGCTCGGGAAGCGGTTGCTCGGAAGTCACCCACCCGGGGATCTCACCCGGGAACTGCGCCACACTGCCTACCGCGGTCGCCGTCACAGCAATCCTGCCTCCGCAAAGCTCATGAACCGGCCGCGACCGATGATGACGTGGTCGTGGACGGGTATGCCGAGCATCCGGCCGGCCTGCACGAGCTGCTCCGTCGCCGTGCGATCGTCCGGCGACGGCGTGGGATCGCCGCTCGGATGATTGTGCACGAGAATGACGGCCGCCGCATTCTCCGCCACGGCCTGGCGGAACACCTCTCTGGGATGAACCAGCGACGAATCGAGAATTCCCCGGGTCACCGTGACATCCCGCTCGAGCCGGTGATGGATGTCGAGGATGGCGACGTGGAACTCTTCGACCGGCAGGTCCTCCAGCCGGGGCGCGTACGTTCTGAATATGTCGCGCGGCGAGCGGATAGGCACCCCTTCCCGCCTCTCCTCGGCGCTCAACCGGCGCCCCAGCTCCAGCGCGGCGTGCACCGCGACGGCCCGCGCGGGCCCCATCCCGGCCAGCGAGATGAGCTTCGCGACCGGCTGGGACGCCAGCCGCCGCAGCGATCCATCACCCGCCGCGAGCACATCGTGCCCGAGCTCCAGCGCGGACCGACCACTGCTGCCGGAGCCGAGCAGTATCGCCAACAGCTCCGCCGAGCTGAGCGCCTGCGCCCCGTGCTCCCGCAGTCTTTCCCGCGGCCGGTCAGTGGTCGGCAGCTCACGCAGGGAAAGCCGCCTGCGGGCGGGGGGCAAATCGGAGTGCGCGGCTAGCCGCGCCGCGTGAGGCGGCGCTTCGTGGGTGGCGTTGTCCATCGCTTGCGCTCAGAGCAGAGGTTGAGTCCGCACCATACCCGAGCCCCACACCGAACGGACAACCTCAACCGAGCAAACGAAATCAGAACGCTGCGACGACTAAAGCGCAGCTCCGTGACATTTCTTGAACTTCTTGCCCGACCCGCAGGGGCACGGATCGTTCCTGCCCACGTTGCTCCACTCGGCCGGCGTGTGCGCCGCGCCCTGGGCGAGTGACCTGGTGCGGCCGATTCCCACGACCTTCGGGTCGGTCCGCGTGGCGGGCGTCGCGTTCGGCGGCTCGCCAGGGCCGATGTCCATGACCTCGTTCTCGCCCTCGCCGTTCGCTTCGAGACCGCCCAGCGCGTTGTACTTCGGCTTCGACGCCACGGGCACGGGCGGCGGCGGGCGCCGGCCGGCCGGGTCTTCGAACACGACCTGCGCCCGGAAGAACCGCTCGGTGAAGGAGTTGTAGATGTCCTGCATGAGGTCCACGAACATCGTGTACGCCTCGTGCTTGTACTCGACGAGCGGGTCCTTCTGCCCCCACGACCGGTAGTGGATCGCGTTGCGGAGCTGATCGAGATCGTACAGGTGGTCCTTCCACTTCTCGTCGATCACGCTGAGCATGACGAGCGCGAGCAGCTGCTCGCTGAAGTCGGTCAGCGCGGCGAGCTTCTGCTCGAAGGCTTTGCTGCCCGCGGCGGTCGCCGCGTCGCGCGCGCCGTCGAGCGTGGTCGGGAGCTGCTTCTCGATCTCGTACTCCGGCACCGGCAGGACGAAGTGCATGAGCAGGTCCTGCTTCACCAGCTCCAGGTCCCACTCTTCCTCGGAATCGAAGGTCGAGACGATGTTCTCCACCCTGCGCGCGATGGCGCGCTCCACCATCTTTTCGGCTTCGCCCTTCAGCTCCTCGCCGCCCTCGAGCGCGAACGCGCGCAACGAGTAGATGACCTCGCGCTGCTGGTTCATCACGTCGTCGTACTCCAGCAGCCGCTTGCGCGACTGGAAGTTCTGCAGCTCGACGCGCTTCTGCGCCTGCTCGATGGAGCGCGTGATGAGGGAGTGCGTCAGCACCTCGCCCTCCTGCGCGCCCATCCGGTCCATCAGCTTGCCGATGCGCTCCGAGCCGAACATGCGCATCAGGTCGTCTTCCAGCGACAGGAAGAACTGCGACGCGCCGGGATCGCCCTGGCGGCCCGCGCGGCCGCGCAGCTGCCGGTCGATGCGTCGCGCCTCGTGCCGCTCGGAACCGATGATGTGCAGGCCGCCGAGCTCGTCTACGTCTATCTCGTTGCCGTCGGGATCCTTGATGCGCGACGGCTTGGACTCGATGACTCCCTGGCCCAGCTTGATGTCGGTTCCGCGGCCGGCCATGTTCGTCGCGATCGTCACCGCGCCCGGCTGGCCCGCGCCCGCCACGATCTCGGCCTCGCGCTCGTGATACTTGGCGTTGAGCACGTTGTGCGGAATGCCGCGCTGCCTGAATCTGCGCGAAAGGACCTCTGACGAATCCACGCTCGCGGTTCCGACCAGCACCGGAAATCCGAGCTGGTGCAGCCGCTCGGTCTCCCCCACGATGGCGTTGATCTTTTCGTTACGCGTCTTGTAGACGAGATCCTGCCGGTCGTCGCGGATGACAGGCTGGTTGGTCGGGACGACGGATACGTCGAGCCCGTAGATCTGGTGGAACTCCGTCTCCTCGGTCTCCGCGGTTCCCGTCATGCCGGCGAGCTTGTCGTACATCCGGAAGTAGTTCTGGATGGTGATCGTCGCCAGCGTCTGCGTCTCTTCCTTGACCTGCACGCCTTCCTTGGCCTCGACCGCCTGGTGCAGCCCCTCGGACCAGCGTCGTCCCGGCATCGTGCGGCCCGTGAACTCGTCCACGATCAGCACCTGGCCGTCCACGACCACGTAGTTCACGTCTTTCTCGTACAGCGCGTGGGCCTTGAGCAGCTGGTGGATGATCGTCAGCCGCTCGCTCTTCTGCGCGTACTCCGCGTTGAGGGCGTCGCGCTTGACGATCTTCTCTTCCGCCGACATATCCGGATCGTGGTCGACGCGGTGCGTCTCGATGGAGATATCGGGCAGGAGAAACGCATCCTGATCGTTCGGCGAGAGGTACTCCACGCCCTGATCGGTCAGGTGAACCGTGTGCCCCTTCTCGTCGAGCACGAACAGCAGGTCTTCCTCGGTGTCGCGGTACTGCTGCTTGCTCGCGGGGAGCTTGCGGTCGGCGATGTGCGCCAGCTCGGTCTTGAGCACGAGCTGCTTGACTCCCGTCTCCTGCATGACCTTCGCTAGCCGCTTGTGCTTCGGGCCGCCGAGCCGCGCCTTGTACAGCTTGAGGCCGGCTTCATCGGTGTCGTCCGCCGCCAGCAGCTTCTCGCCTTCGGCGACGAGCGTGCTCACCAGATCCATCTGCCGGCGGACCAGCCTCGCGACCGCGGTGTTGTGCTGTGCGTACTCGGCGTCACTCTCCTTCCCAACGGGACCGGAGATGATGAGCGGCGTCCGGGCTTCGTCTATCAGGATCGAGTCCACCTCGTCGATGATCGCGTACACGTGCTTCCGCTGCACCCGCTGCTCGAGCGCGACGACCATGTTGTCGCGCAGATAGTCGAAGCCAAACTCGTTGTTCGTGCCGTAGGTGATGTCGGACTCGTAGGCGGCGCGGCGGTCGGGTGTCCCGGGCTCGGTTTCGTCGAGGCAGCCGACCGTGATTCCGAGATAGTTGTAAACCGTGCCCATCCACTGCGCGTCACGACGCGCGAGATACGTGTTCACGGTCACCAGATGCGCGCCCTTGCCGGGCAGCGCGTTCAGGTACAGCGGGAGCGTCGCGACGAGCGTCTTTCCTTCGCCTGTCGCCATCTCGGCGATGCGTCCCATGTGGAGCTGGAGGCCGCCGATGAGCTGGACGTCGTACGGGATCATGTTCCACACGCTCTCGACCGCGGTCACCGTGACCGTCTGGCCGACGAGCCGGCGACAGGCCTCGCGCACTGTGGCGAACGCCTCGGGCAGGAGCTCCTCGAGAACTTCCGCCGTCGCGTCGCGCAGCTCGCCTTCTACGCCGCCGCGGCCGTCGGCTCCGCCGAGCTCGATGTCGAGGCGCTCGCGCTCCCGGGGATCGGTGGCGGTGCGCTTGGCTTCCTTGAGCTCGGTGATCCTGCGCTCCAGATCGTCAGTGACTTCGGCGATGCGCGCGCGGAACTTGGCGGTCTGCCCGCGCAACTCTTCCTCGGAGACGGACTCAAGGCGAGCATAGTGCTCGTTGATCTCGTCCACGATGGGCTGCACCCGGCGGCGCTCCCGGTCGTGCCTGTTGCCGACGATTTTGGTGACGATCCCTTTGAGCATTGCAAGACCTCTTGGAACGACTTCTTGGTGACTAGTGACTAGTGATTAGTGACTAGTCAAACGACAACGGCAAAACCAAGAACCAAAAACCAAAAACCCAAAAACCAAAAACCCCAAAAAACCAAAAACCAAAAACCAACGGCAAACAACCGTACTATCGATACAGTCCCGCGGTCGTGATATGATCGCGCACCGCGTCACTTACAAAGCCGGTGATCGGAAGCCCGCGGCGGACTCGGTCGCGGATCTCCGTGGACGACACGTCCACGCGCCTCGCGGTCACGACCACCGGCGTGTGGCCCGAGACCGTCCGGGGGTTTTCGCCCGCTCGGGCTATCACGGCGACCTCCGCCAGCGCCAGAATCCGCTCCTGGTCCCGCCACCGGTCGAAGCTCTCCCACGCGTCAGCGCCGAGCAGCAGCACCAGCTTCGCGCCCGGCTGCCGATCCGCCAACGTCTCGAGCGTGTCAACCGTGAAAGATAAACCACCCCGGTCCATCTCTACGGTATCGAGGGAGAACCGCGGGTCGTCCCGAATGGCCAGCTCGACCATGCGGCGCCGGTCCGGCACCGGCGCCAGCGGGGGCGCGTCCTTGAGCGGCTGCAGGGCTACGGGAACCCAGACCACCAGGTCCAGGCCCAGAGTCTCACAGGCATCGCCTGCCACCAGAACGTGGCCGGTATGCGGCGGATCGAAGGTGCCGCCAAAGACCCCTATGCGCACTGCATGGGCGGTACGCGCTTATCCGGTGGCCGGACAGGCCCGCGCGACCTCGCCGTCGGTCGGATACGACGCCCGCATCGTGTCGCAGATCTCGCGGGCCTCCTCGCGGTAATTGATCTCGCGGTACGACTCGAGCAGCCGCAAGTACGCTTCCCGCGCCTTGGGGGCGCTCGGGTATTTCCGGATGGCGTCCTTGAAGTAAATGATCGCGGAGTCGTACGCGCCGCGCTTCATGTAGTGGTACCCGGTGTCGTAATCCTTGGTCGCGAACATCTGCTCGAGCCTGCCGACTCCCGCGTGCGCTTCGACCGCGAGCGGTGAGCTCGGGTACACCGCGAGCAGCGTCTGATACAGCTGCAGGGCGGATTGCCCGTACTCGGGGTCGAGTCCCGGGCTTCTCCAAAGACGCTGGTAAGCGCGCGCGCCAGCGATCAGCGCGTCGTCGGCCAGTGTGTCGTCCGGGAAGTTCGCGCCCAGCCGCGAGAACGTCTGCGCGGCGATGAGGTGGTCGCGGAGCTTCGCCTGCGACTGGCCCAGGTAGTAGTACGCCAGCGGGAGACGGGCATCGCGCGGCGGCAGGTCGGTCGTCAGCTTCTCGAACCCGCGGACCGCGTCGCGCCAGCGCTCCTGCTGGAACTGCTGCAGCGAGGCCAGATACAGCTCGTCGGTCGAAGTGAAGCGTGCAGGGTCGAAGCCCGGCGACCGGCGGCACGCGCCCGTCGCCGCGAGCAGACCGAGAGCCAGCAGCGCCATGACGGCACCCCGGGCGGACACCGCGCATGTAGAACGGAAGAATCGCATCAAGACTCTAGTTACCCTGTCAGTGCCGCAACGTTCGCAGTCGGCTTGCGCCCTATCGAATGATAGACGATGCCGAGCGATTCCATCTTCTCCGGGTCGTACAGATTGCGCCCGTCTATCACTACGGGCCGCTTGAGCAGGCTCTTCACGCGCGTGAAGTCCGGGTGCCGGTACTCGTTCCAGTCCGTCACCACGACCAGCGCATCCGCGCCCGGCAGCGCGTCGTAATTCGTTTCCGCGTACTCGATGCGGTCACCGAGGATCCGGCGGGCTTCCTTCATGGCGACGGGGTCGTGCGCGCAGATCGTCGCGCCGGCGGCGAGCGCGTCCTCGATCAGGACGAGCGAGGGAGCCTCGCGCATGTCATCGGTCTGCGGCTTGAACGCGAGCCCCCAGACCGCGATCCGCGCGCCTTCGAGCGACTCTCCCAGCGCCGCGCGCAGCTTCTCGCCGAGCTTGTGCTTCTGCCGCTCGTTGGTCGTCTCTACGCCTTCCAGCACGTGCAGCGGAACGCCGAGCGACCGTCCAGTCCTCACCAGCGCCTTCACGTCCTTGGGGAAGCAGGAGCCGCCGTAGCCGGGGCCCGGGAATAAGAACGAAGGCCCGATGCGCGAGTCGCTGCCGAGCCCGTGCCGCACGAGGTCCACGTTGGCGCCGACCTTCTCGCACAGGCTCGCGATGTCGTTCATGAACGAGATGCGGGTCGCGAGCATGCCGTTCGCGGCGTACTTGGTCATCTCCGCGGACGGAATGTCCATGAAGATCACCGGCTTGCCGGTCCGCACGAACGGCGCGTACAGCTCGCCCATGACAGTCCTGGCGTACTCGGACTCGACGCCGATCACCACGCGGTCCGGCTTCATGAAGTCCTCGATCGCCGCGCCTTCCTTGAGAAACTCCGGGTTGCTGCACATGTGGAACGGGATCCGGCTGTGCTCCGCGACGTGGGCGGCGACCTTGGCGGCTGTGCCGACGGGAACCGTGGACTTGGTGACGATCACAAGCTCCTTCGTCATGTGCTGGCCGATCTTGTCTGCGACCGCGAGTACGTGTTGGAGATCGGCCGAGCCGTCCTCTCCCTGTGGCGTGCCCACGGCGATGAAGACGACGTCCGCGGCTGCGATCGCGTCGGCCACGTCCGTGGTGAAGCTCAACCGGCCGTCGGCCTGGTTGCGCTCGACCAGCTCCTCGAGACCGGGCTCGTGGATCGGCAGCACGTTCCGCTTGAGGCCGGCGATCTTCTCTTCGCTGACGTCCGCGCAGGTCACGTCGTTGCCCGTCTCCGCGAGACAGGCTCCCACGACCAGCCCGACGTATCCGCTACCAATTACGGAAATATTCATCGTGTTGCTTGGATCAGCCGTTGACGAATGAAGGCGTGGACGAAAGGGAGATGATTCGTCCCTTCGCCGAGTTGAGCCGCGCGGTGACGTTCCGCGTATCCACGATGACCGCCGCGAGATCGAGCACGCGCTGGTAATCCACCGAGCTGTGGTCCGTGATGATCACCACCGCGTCCGCGCGCTCCAGCTCCTTGGCCGTGAGATCCACGCCCATGCGCACGTGGCCGTCCTCACGGATCGCGGGAACGTACGGGTCGTGAAACACCACGTCCGCGCCGTCGAGCTCGAGAAGGCGGATCACATCCAGAGCCGGGCTCTCCCTCACGTCGTCTATGTCGCGTTTGTACGCGACGCCGAGGACCAGCACGCGGCTGCCGTTGACCGACTTCCGGTCGTCGTTCAGCGCGCGCGACACCTTCTCCGCCACCATCGCCGGCATCTCGCTGTTGATCTCGCTCGCCAGGTCGATGAAGCGGGTCTTGTAGTTGAGCGTGCGCATCTTCCAGGCGAGGTAGTGTGGGTCGAGCGGGATGCAGTGCCCGCCAATCCCGGGGCCCGGCAGAAATTTCATGTACCCGAAGGGCTTGGTGGCCGCGGCCTCGACTACTTCCCAGACGTTCACACCCAGTCTGTCACATACCATCGCCATCTCGTTCACCATGGCGATGTTGACCGCGCGGAAAGTGTTCTCGAGCAGCTTGGTGAGCTCGGCGGTCTCGGAGCTGGAGACAGGCACCACGGTGTCGAGACAGGACGCGTACAGCGCGACCGCCACGTCCGTGCAGGCTTGCGTTATTCCGCCTACGACTTTGGGCGTGTTCTTGGTCGTCCAGACCTTGTTGCCGGGATCGACGCGCTCGGGGCTAAAGGCGAGGAAGATGTCTTCCCCGACGACGAGCCCATTCTCCTCCAGCTTGGGCTGCATCAGCTCGCGCGTAGTGCCCGGATAGGTCGTGCTCTCGAGAACCACCAGCATACCCGGCCGGCAATTACGCGCGATCGCGTCCGAGGAAGCCAGCACGAAAGTCATGTCAGGGTCGCGCGTCTTGCTAAGCGGTGTGGGAACCGCGATCAGCACGACATCCATCTCCGCGAGCCGGCTCTCATCAGTGGTGGCCTCGAACTTCCCCGCCTCGATCTGCCGCGCGACGTCCGCGCTCGGCACGTCCTGGATGTGGGACTCGCCCTCCATCAGCTGCGTAACTACGTGCTCGCTGATATCGTAGCCGATCACCTTGAAGCCTGCCTTAGCGAACTCGACGGCTAACGGCAGGCCAACGTATCCCAAGCCCACGACCCCAACACACGCAGTCCTGTCCTTGATCTTGCCGAGCAGGACATCCTTCATCGAAGAACCGGGCATCTGTCTCTACTGTTGAAAAAATGAACGCACGGACTCGACGACTTTGTCGAGCTGCGTGGTAGTCAATTCGGGATACACGGGCAAAGAGATGACTTCCTTCGCCGCCGCCTCCGCCACGGGAAACGCCCCCTCGGCGTACCCGAGATAGGCGAAGCACGGCTGCAGATGCAACGGCAACGGATAGTAGATCGCCGATCCGATCTCCCTCGCCTTGAGATATTCGAGCAACGCATCCCGGCGCGGCACCCGGATCGTGTACTGATTGTAGATCGACTCGTTCGCTTCCTCGATCACCGGCGTGCGCACTTCCGCGAGGTCCGCGAAGGCCTCGTTGTAGTACGCCGCGTTGCGGCGCCGCGCCGCGCTCCACTCCTCGAGGTGCGGCAGCTTCGCGCCGAGCACCGCCGCCTGCAGCGCATCCAGCCGGCTGTTATAGCCGACTTCCTCGTGGAAGTACGTGCGCGATCCGCCGTGCACCCGGAGCCGCCGCAGACGATCGGCGAGATCGTCCCGCTGCGTTACC
>JBPPMH010000102.1:0-19869 GCA_051305945.1 Gemmatimonadaceae bacterium | reverse complement strand
CCATAAGGCAGGGGCGTCGGCAGGCCACAGCGGTGCCAGCTTGACGGCGTCCTTGAGGGTGCAAACCGCCATCCCGCTCCGCGGCGCGCGGGCGGCCAGCTCGCGCGCTTCGTCGCGGGTAAAACGGTGGTGATCCGGGAAGCCACGCGCCTCGACCGTCGCGCCCGCGCGCCGCAGCTGCGCAAAGAAAGCCTCCGGATTGCCGACGGCCGCGATGGCGAGCACGGCCGCGCCGGACAGCCCGCCCTCCGGCAACCGCGCTCCAGGGTCGCCGAACCGGAGCAGGTCGCCCAGCTCCAGCGTCACGCCGGCGATGGGCGTGTCGGGCGCCGCGTGCGCGATCGCGGTGCGCGCGGACCTCGCCGTCATCACCGGCAAAGCGGCGAGCGAAACGGAGATTCAAGCCGCGCGCCGCAGCGCTTCCAGCGACTCGCGCCACGGGCCCGTCGGCAGCATCCGGCGCGGAATGCTCCAGTCGTCGGCGGCGACGAGCACGATGTCGGCGTCTCTCGCAACGCGCCGGTGTTGAAACGCGTCGTCCAGAACGGCGACGTCCGCGCCGCGCGCAGCGGCCTCCGCCACGCCCTTCGCCCTGTCGGGCGAGACCACGACGGGGACGGACGGATTCAGCACGGCGTGCACCAGTGGCTCGTCGTCGCCGTAGCCGCGGAGCACTACCGCCGGGGCCGCCCCGCGATCGACCAGCATCCGCGCGAGCCACGCGGAAACGGGAGTCTTGCCGGTTCCACCCACCGTGAGATTTCCGACGCTCACGACGGGTATAGGCGTGCTCCGCTCGCGCAAAGTGCCGCGGTCGTACAGCGTGTTCCGGACCGCGACGGCGCCGGCCATCGCGCGCTCCGCGGGCGCGAGCAGTGCCCTGACGGCGCGCGCCGCGCCCGCGTCCGAACGCCACATATCCTCGAGCTTCATCCGCTCGACGCCATTCCTACCGCGGCGTTCATGGCCGACTCCAGCCGCGGCGTCTCCGCGGCGGCGGCGCGCGCGTCGTCGGGGAGGAGCACGGGCTCGCCGTACGCGAGCGTGACTCTCGCGAACGGCTTCGGGATCATGAACCTGTCCCAGCTGCGGAGCCGCCACGCGCGATTCGCGTGCGCTGCCAGCGGCAGGATCAGCGCACCGGCTTTGCTCGCCGCGACGGCGGCGCCCGGGGCGTAGCTGCACGCCGGGCCGCGCGGACCGTCGGGAGTGATGCCCACTTCCCTGCCTTCGTTCAGCGCGCGCACCAGGCCGAGCAGTGCGCCGGCCGCGCCGCGCGACGACGAGCCGCGGATGGTGCCGTAGCCGAGCGACTCGGCGAAGCGCGCGATCAGCTCACCGTCCTTGTGCTCGCTCACGAGGATCGCCACTCCCTGCCCGCGGTGGTGCCAGAGCAGCGGCAAGAGCTGGCCGTGCCAGATCGAGAAGACGAACGGCGCTCCGGCCGCGCGGAGCTTCGTCAGCTCGTCTTCGCCCAACACGCGGTACCGCCAGGTCGAAGCGAGCAGCCGGATCAGTCTGCCGCCGAGGATTATCGCGAGCCGGTCAGTGACGCGGAGGGCTTTTAGGTCGGAGTCGCCGTCGCTCACGCGACGAGCTCGCTCGCCATTCTCGCGACCCGGGCCGACGCGCCCGGAGTCCCGAGCTTGGCGCGCACCTCGGCGAGATCCTCGATCGTGCGCTGGCGCAGCTCCGGGTCGGTCAGCAGCGCGTCGAGCGAGGCCGCCACGACTTCCGGGTCGAGTGCGTCCTGCACGAACTCACGCGCCACTTCCCGTCCGGCGACGATGTTCACCAGGCCGATGTGGCTGATCTTCACCATCCGGCGCGCGATAGCGTACGACAGCTTCCCGACGCGATAGGCCACGACCATCGGGCACCCGGCTATCGCGGCTTCGAGCGTCGTCGTGCCGCTCTTGCACAGCGCGACGTCGGCGGCGCTGAACATCGTGAGCGCGGGCGCGGCCACGACCGGGTACGGCATGTTGGAGTAGCCGTGCTCCGTCGCGGGCGCCGCGCTGATGATCACTTGCAGATCGGGATGCTTTTTCTGCAGGGCCCGCGCGGTCTTCACGAACGGCTCGATGTGCCGCACGATCTCCTGCACCCTGCTCCCTGGATACAGCACCAGCACTTTCGCGTCGTCGGCGATGCCCAGCACCGATCTCGCCGCCTCGCGCGACGGCAGCCGCTCCCAGCCGTCCAGCAGCGGATGCCCCACGAAGTGCGCGTCGATCCCGTAGCCGCGCAGCAGCTGCTCCTCGAACGGCAGAATGACAGCCGCGCGCGTGACCATGCGCGCCAGCTTGGGCAGGCGCTTCGCGCCCCACGCCCACACCTGGGGCGTCACGTAGTACAGCACCGGCACGCCGGCCGCCTTCGCGCTCTCGGCGAGGCGCATGTTGAAGCCGGGATAGTCCACGAGGATCAGCAGCCGTATCTCGCCGCTGCGCAGCCGCTCGCGCACGCGCCGCAGCAGCGCGTAATGCCGCGGAATGTGCTTGACGACTTCGGTGAGCCCCATCACCGCGAGCTGGTCGTACGTCTCCATCAGCTCCACGCCTTCCGCCGCAAGGCGTGGACCGCCTATTCCACCGAGCTTGAGCTCGGGACGCAGCTTGCGAAGCTCGCCGGCGACGCCCGATGCGTGCAGGTCGCCCGAGGCCTCTCCGGCCACGAAAAAGACCTCAGCCAATCGCGGTCGGCTCCGGACGCGAGCGGCCGAGCCCGCTCTCCACCGCACCAGAGAGCTGCGGCAACGTCCGCTCGATCTCGCGCACGATCTCGAGCGCGACGCCGAGGGCGCGGCGCCCGTCTTCCCCCGTCACCACCGGCGGAGCTTCTCCGGTCAGCGCGCGCGCGAAGCTCTCGAACTCGAGCTTGAGCGGCTCGCCCGCGGGAGCCGTCAGCTCGACGCGCTCGACGAACTGGGAGAAGTCGACCGGACCCGCGGCCAGCTTCTCGAGCGCCAGGTTCTTCTTGAGCCTGAAGAACTCGCCGTTCCCCGCGGCCAGGTCGAGCGAGAGGTAGCCGGTCTTCTGGAAGATCCGGATCTTCCGCACGCGCTCGCGCGAGATCCGGCTCGCCGTGATGTTGGCGACAGCTCCCGACGCGAACGTTATCCGGGCGTTGGCAATGTCCACCATGGGCGTGAGCACCGGGACCCCGACCGCGGCGATGGACTGCGCGTCGCCGACGGCGAGCGTCAGAATCAGGTCTATGTCGTGAATCATGAGATCGAGCACGACCGCCACGTCCGAGCCTCGCGGATTGAACGGGGCCAGCCGCTCGCTCTGGATGAACCGCGGCTCGTCTATATGCGGCAGAGCGGCGCGGATCGCGGCGTTGAACCGCTCCACGTGCCCGATCTGCACGACCACGCCGTTCTTCCGCGCCATGTCCAGCAGCTCGTCCGCTTCGGCGACCGTGGTGGTGATCGGCTTCTCGATCAGCACGTGCTTGCCTTGCGCGATCGCCCGGCCGGCGACCTCGAAGTGCGCCGGAGTCGGCACGGCGATCGTCACCGCGTCCACTTCGGCGAGCAGCGCCTCGAGCGAACCGTGCGCCGTGATTCCGAGCTCCGCCGAGACCTCGCCCGCGCGCTCGGCGCGGGAATCGTAAAAGCCGCCGAACCGCACGACCGGCAGATCGCGCAGAATCCGCGCATGATGAAAGCCGAGGCCGCCCACCCCGACGACTCCCACCCGCAGCACGCCCGCGCCGGTCAGACTACTACTCCGCGACCGCTCGCCTCCAGGAACCGCATGAGCTCTCCCACCTCCGGAAGCTGGTCCAGATCGGCTTCCGCGCGCTCCAGCGCCTGCGTGATGTTGAGGTCGGAGTCGAAGAACAGGCGGTACGCGCGCTTGAGCTCGCGCAGCGTCCCCTCCTCGAATCCCGCGCGCTGGAGCCCGACGGTGTTCAAGCCGTACAGCTTGACCGGATTCCCGACCGCTTTGAGAAACGGTGGAATGTCCTTCGACACTCGCGAACATCCGCCCACGAACGCATGGCGCCCGATCCGCACGAACTGATGGACCGCGCACAGTCCCGAAAGGATCGCGCGGTCGTCTATCCGCACGTGCCCCGCCAGCTGCACGCCGTTGGCGAGGATGACTCCGTCGCCGAGGTGGCAGTCGTGCGCGAGATGCACGTAAGACATGATGAAACAGCCCCGGCCGACCGTGGTCCTGAACGACTCCGAAGTGCCGCGGTTGATCGTGCTGTACTCGCGGATCACCGTCCCGTCGCCAATCTCCACCGTCGTCTCTTCGCCCTGGAACTTGAGGTCCTGGGGATCTCCGCCGAGCACCGCGCCGATTCCAACTCGGACGTTGAGGGCGAGCCGGACGTTCCGCTCGAGCGTAGCCCGCGGCGCGATGACGCACCCTTCCGCGACTTCGCACCCCGGCCCGATCATCGCGAACGCCCCGACTTCCACGCCCGCGGCGAGCTTCGCGCCTTCGGCGACGATCGCGGTCGGGTGGATGTTCTTCATCTGTCCCGGACCATCGCGGCCATGTCGGCCTCGACCACGACCTCCCCGTCAACGCGGCCGACGCCGTGCATCTTGCAGACGGTTCCGCGGATCTGGGAGACCTCGACTTCGAACACGATCTGATCGCCCGGGTGCACGGGCTTCCTGAACTTCACGTTGTCGAGCGACATGAAGTACACGACCTTCGACTCGGGGATTTCCACGTTTCCCATCAGCAGCATGCCGCCGACCTGCGCCATGGCTTCCACGATGAGGACTCCAGGCATGATCGGGTGCCCGGGGAAATGTCCCTGGAAAAACGGCTCGTTCATCGTCACGTTCTTCACGCCGACGATCCGCTTCTCCTCTATCTCCGTTATTCGATCGACCAGCAGGAAGGGATACCTGTGCGGCAGCACCTTCATGATCTGTTCTATCGAGTACCCGCGCTTCTCCTTGGTCGCCACTTTCATCGCCCCCTTCGCCGCCGTTTTTGTAGCCGCCTTGACGATTTCCCGGACGAGCGTCACCGTCCCCCGGTGGCTCGGCCGCACCGCCACGATCCGCGCCTGCACCCGCGCGCCGGCCAGCGCCAAGTCGCCCAGGATGTCGAGCGCCTTGTGCCGGACGAACTCGTCCCGCCAGCGGAGCGTCGCATCCACGAGTCCCGTGTCGTCCAGAACCACGGCGTTGGAGGTGGACGCTCCCTTTATCAATCCCTTCGCGCGCAGCGAATCTACTTCACGAACGAAGCCAAAGGTGCGGGCCGGGGCGAGCTCGCGCTCGAAAACGACCGCGTCCACGTCATATACGCCGCTCTGGCGGCCGATCAACGGGTGGTCGAAGTCGATCGTCACGTCCAGCCGCAGGCTGTCAGCCGGATACGCCTCGTAGACCGAATCCCCGTCGATGATCCGCACCGGCTCGGTCAGCGTCAGGATATCCGCGTCGGTGCCGTTGGACTTCACGCCCGCGCTCTTCAGCGCGCGAAGAAAAGGCTCCGAGCTCCCGTCCAGTATCGGCGGCTCGGGGCCATCAATGTCGATCGTGAGATCATCCAAGTCGAGCGCGACGACCGCGGCCAGCACGTGCTCCACCGTGTGAACCGCGCGGTCGCCGTGCTCGTCGCCGAGGTGGGTACGGCGCTCGGTGGACGCGACTTCGCTGAGCGCTACGCGAATCGACGGCTTCCCGGGAAGATCCACCCGGCGGAAGGAGATTCCGTGGCCAGACTCCGCCGGAACGAAGGTCAGAGTGCACTGCTCGCCGAGATGGAGCCCCACGCCGGAGACCGAGGCGGCGCGCTGCGTGGTGCGGCGGGTCATGCCTCGTCCTTCTCCGCCAGCCGCTCCAGCTTCTTGATGATCCCGGCGAGCTTGAACAGCGCGCTCGACGCGCGGAGCGACTCGCGATGCGGCCGCGCGGGATAGCCGGACCAGGTCTCGCCGGGAGGGACGTCGCTGATCACCCCGGCTCGCGCGGCAATGCGCGCTCCCGCCCCGATGGTGAGGTGGCCCGCCGATCCCGCCTGTCCGCCGAACACCGCGCCATCCTCGATGTGCACGGAGCCGGATATTCCCACCTGCGCCACGATCAGGCACAGCCTGCCGATGCGCACGTTGTGCCCGATCTGCACGAGGTTGTCTATCTTTGTGCCGGCGCCGATGACCGTGTCGTCCACGCTGCCGCGGTCTATCGTGGTGTTCGCGCCGACGTCCACGTCGTTCTCGAGGACGCACCGCCCCACGTGCGGAATCGGTTGGTGCGCGCCGTCGCGGAAGACATAGCCAAACCCGTCGCTGCCGATGCGCGCGCCTGACTGGATCTTCACGCGCTCGCCCAGTTCGCTGCCGGAGTAGATGGTGGAATGCGCGTACAGGACGGAATCCTTCCCGATCCGCGCGCCATCGCCGACAACGGTGTGCGGCCCGATCCACACTCCGTCGCCCACCACCGCGCCGGCGCCGATGACGGCGAACTCCTCGATCGAGACTCCGGCACCGATGCTCACGCCGCGGCCGATCCGCGCGGTAGGATGCACCCCCGGGACGCGCTTCGGTCCGACGTACAGTCTGGGGAGCAGCGTGAGAATGGCGTCGTGCGGCTTGTCCACGACGATGGTCGCGCGCGCCGCCGTCGCCGTATCAGCCAGCTCGCGGCTCACGAGCAGCATCCCTGCTCGCGTCTGCTCGGCGGCGGGAACGTAACGGGGCGCGGCCAGGAAGCTGACGTCGTCCGCCGACGCGCGGTCGAGCGGCGCGACGCCTGAAACAGTGACGTTCGCGTCGCCGCGAAGCTCTCCGCCTACAAGCTCCGAAACGGCTTCAGCGGTGATGGTGCGAACACCATCACCGCTGACTGAAGATTCACTGCTGCCCGACGCTGGCGCCGATCGCGCCATTACTGTCTCGGTCGCTGCACTCCGGCCGGCTGCGGCGTGGTCGCGGGCGGAGTCGTCGCCGGCGTAGCCGGGGGCGGTGGCCCGAGCGCCACGAGGCGCGCGATTACGCGGTCCGTGAGATTGAGCGCCGTGTCCGCGGCGACGATGGCCTGCCCTGCGGACGACACGTCGAAAATGAACGCATAGCCGTCCGTGCGGCGGATCTCGTCGAGCACGCGGTTGAGCTGGTCCATGATCGGGCGGACGAGCTCGGCCTGCCGCTGCTGCATCTGCTGATTCAGCTGCGCGGCGCGCTGCTGAAAAGCTTCCTCGGTAGCCTCGAGCGCCTGTGTGCGCTGCTGCCGCGCCGCCGGCGTCATCGTCGCCTGCTCGCGCTGGAACGCCTCGCTCATGACGCGAAGCGAGTCGTCCATCCGCTGGATCTGCTGGCGGAACGAGCCCATCTCGCTCTCGAACTGGCGCTCGGCGGCCTCGCGGCCTGGTGCGGTCGCGAGAATCTGCTGCGCGTTGATGTAACCCAGCTTGAGCGGTGCCTGGGCGGATGCCGGCATCGCGCCCACTGCAATGAGCAGCGCGGCGACAACGGCAATGCGGGAAATGATCTTCATCAAGACTCCAAAAGGGGAATTAGAAAAGTTGGCCCAGCTTGAAATGCAGCTTCCAACCCGGCGCGCGCCGGCCGAGCAGATCGGTCTTGTCGAGTCCATACCCCAGGTCGAGCCCGAGAGGTCCGAGCGGGCTCAGCGTCGCGGCGCCGAAGCCCACGCTCCTGAACAGTCTCGTGGGATTGAACTCGCGCGGCCTGTCCCAGACGTTGCCGCCTTCGGCGAACGCGTGCACGTACAGAGCCGACGACAGCCTCAGCCCGAGCTCGGCCGTGGCGGTAAAGTACGCATTTCCGAAGGATTCGCGACGGGCCGAGCTCGTCTCGGACGTCGGGTCGTACCCTCCCGGAGTGATCGAGAACTCGTCGTACCCGCGCAGCTGCTCGCCGTACTGTGTGCCGCCGAGCGCGAACGACTGGGAGTAGAAGAACGGGCCGGGGTTGCCAAATAGCGCGCCGCCCTTGACGCTCAGGCCGGTCACCACCTGCATGGGCTGGCCACCGAAGATCTGATTGCCGAACGCCGCCAGCGGAGCGTACGACCGCAGCTCGGCCGTGTACCGCTGGAACTTCGACGTTCCGCCGAGCGGACCGCCGTTAAACTGCGCCGCGATCGTCTGCAGCGCACCGTCCACCGGGAACGGTAATCCTATCCGCGTATCGTGCGTCCCGGTCAGGCCGAGCGTCGAGCGGAAGCAGCGTTTGCAGTCGCTCGCGAACTGGCCGAGGAGCGTGGAGTTCTCCTCGGAGTAGCGCACCGACTCGCCGCCGTACGACACGAACAGGCGGGTGTAGTACGACCACGGCACGGGGAAGCCGAATTGCAGCTGTCCACCGGTCCGCGTGCTCTGGCCGAGATCGGCGATTCGGAAGCGCGAACGCGTGTGATACGCGGTCACGCTGCCCGAGATCCGCGACTGGCGGATGTTCGGATCCGTGTATGTTCCGTTGAAGTCGTTGATGTAGCGGCCGAACTGCCACTGTACCTCGGCGCGCTTGCACTTGCCGAACAGGTTGGGCTGGTTCATCCCGACGAAGCCGCCGAGTCCCGTGCCCTGCCCCATGGACGCGCCGAAGTTCAGTTGACCCGTGCGCTTCTCCTTGACGTTGAACACGATGTCCACGTCGCCGGCGTCGCCAGCCGGCTTGGTCTCCGGCGCCGGCATCGGCGACTCGAAGAAATTCATGTTCGAGATGTTCTGATAGCTGCGGATGAGCGCCTGGCGGTTGAACACCTGCCCCGGAATGAGCACGAGCTGCTCGCGGATGCAGGTCTCCCAGGTGTAATCATTTCCGGCGATGTCAATCCGGTTCACGATCGCGGGCGAGCTCTCCACGATCTCCCAGCGGAGATTCACCGTGCGCACCGAGTCTCCGCCCGGCAGGCGCTCGACGATCGGGCTCACCCGGGCGTAGATGTAACCTTCGTTGCTGTACGCCTCCATCAGCTTCTGCTCGGCCTCTTCCCACTTCGCGGCATCGAACGTGTTGGGCGGGTTGCGGTGGCCGCGGCGGATCAGGCCCGTCGCCCTGCCGACCAGGGTCGGCGAGTCATCCCCGAACGGGTAGTACTCTTTCACGGCCGCCGTGGGGAAGCGCCGGTTGCCGAGGACCTCGAACGATCCGATCTGGTACCGCGGGCCTTCCCGGACCGTGATGTCTATCATCGCCTTCCCCAGCTCGCGGTCGACGATCATCGAGTCGGACAGGATCTCGAAGTCGATGAAGCCGCGGCTGCCGTACAGCTGCGGGATCCGCTCGGACAGGTCCTGGGCGTACTCGAGCTCGTCGAACTCGCCGGAGCGGTAGAACAGGAATCCTTCGGGCTTGGTCTTCATCGCGCCGACGATGTGGCCGTCGGACACCTTGCTGTTTCCGATGATGCGCACGCCCGAGACCGCGAGCCGGCGTCCTTCGTCAACCACGAAGTTGAGGGCGACCTTGCCGTCCGGGGTAAGCGTCGAGTCCACGCGAATCCTCGCGAGGTAAAACCCTCTCGCCTCGTACAATGAATCGGCCCGCTGAATCGAGAGCGCGATCCGGCTCGGATCGGCGGGGACGCCGACCGGCTGCTCGAGTCGGTCGCGCACGTCCTTCTCGGAGACACGATTCACGCCGGTGAGCGTAAACGCCGACACCAGCGGCCGCTCGCGCACGGTCACGACGAGCGTGGCGCGCGAGTTGTCGTCGAGCGAGCAGGTGACCTGCACGTCGTCGAACTGTCCGGTGGCAAACAGCAGCTCGATCGCGCGCTGGATGTCGCGATACGCGTACGTATCGCCGGGGCGGAGGCCGGCGGCCGCGAGGATCGTCGCCTCAGTGACGCGCGAGTTTCCCGCCACCGTGATCGCGGCTGGCGCGGCGCAGGGCCCGGGCGCGCCCGAAACGTCCTGGGCTATGGCTTCTCTGGCTCCCATCGCAAACAACGCGAGCAGAAGCAGTCTAAGTCGATGCATCCGTGAAATATAAGGGCTATTGGCTATTGGCTGTTGGCTCCCGGCCAACAGCCCCGACGGCACCGTATTAGACACGCCCCGACCCCAAATCGGTCCCCCCGTCCTTCCGCTGTTTGCGGGCACCTTTCCGGGCGCTCCCGAGGGCGGGTGCGGACTGGTGCCGAGCGACGAGGCGACCGATGTCCCGCTCCGCTCGCTACGCGCGCACACTACGCGCGCTAACACGCTCGCTCCGGGGACACCGGTCGTCTCGTCGCCTCTGACATCTACCACGATGCCGGCGGGAGCGTGCGCGGAGGGGTGTCCCCGACAGCGCCGTGTTAGCGAGCGCGGTTTGCGAGCGTAGGCGCAGTCGGGGACACCCCTCCGTGCATGCTCCCGGTACACCCAAGCTGCCAACGCGAACGCGCCCCGGATATTTCCCGGAGCGCGTCGTCTTAGACCGAGCGTTGGACCGTGCTAACTGCGGAACTACGCTTGCGGCGCCGCCGTCGTGAGCACGCGGAAGTCGAGCTTCTCGCCGTCGGGCGCGACGTCGACTTCCACTTCGTCTCCTTTGGAGAATTCCGCCAGCAGAATCTTCTCGGACAGTGGATCCTCGATGAACCGCTGGATCGCTCTCTTGAGCGGGCGTGCGCCGTAGTCCTGGTCGTAGCCGTGCTTCACCAGGAAGTTCAGCCCGGCATCCGTCAGCTTCAGGTTGATCTGCTCGTCGCCGAGCCGCTTCTGCACGTCGCGCAGGACGATGGACACGATGTCGCGGATGTTGTCCTCGGACAGCGGGTGGAAGACGATGACGTCGTCCAGCCGGTTCAGGAATTCCGGGTTGAACACCTTCTGCATCTCGTCCTTCACCTTCTCCGACATCCGCTCGAAGTTGCCGCGGTTGTCGGCGACGAAGCCGAGGCTCTTGCCCTTGGTGATGTCGCGGGCGCCGACGTTCGACGTCATGATCACGACCGTGTTCTTGAAGTCGATCACGCGGCCGTAGTTGTCGGTGAGGTGTCCTTCGTCCAGCACCTGCAGCAGGATGTTGAACACATCCGGGTGCGCCTTCTCGATCTCGTCGAGCAGCACCACACTGTACGGCTTGCGCCGCACGGCCTTGGTCAGCGTGCCGGAATCCTCGTAACCCACGTAGCCCGGAGGCGCGCCGATCAGGCGCGATACCGAGAACTTCTCCATGTACTCGCTCATGTCCACGCGGATCAGCGCGCTCGCGTCGGCGAACAGGAACTGCGCCAGCGATCGCGCCAGCTCTGTCTTGCCGACGCCCGTCGGCCCGGAGAAGATGAACGACCCGATCGGCCGGTCGGGATCCTTGAGCCCCGCGCGGCTGCGGCGAATGGAGCGCGCCAGCGCCTTGATCGCCTCGTCCTGACCGACCACGGACTCGTGCAGCTCTTCTTCCATCCGCAGCAGGCGCGTCGTCTCCGCTTCCTGCAGCCGCATCACGGGGATGCCCGTCCAGCGACTGACGATGAACGAGATCTCGGGCTCGCCGAGCACGGGCCGGTGGGACTGGCGGTGCTTCTCCCAGTCCTCCTGCACGCGCCGGATGTCGCCCTGCAGCTCGCGCTCCCTGTCGCGCAGCGACGCCGCGCGCTCGAAGTTCTGGTCGCGGACGGCGGCTTCCTTCTCCGTGTTCACGCCCTCGAGCTGGCCCTTGAGATCCGCCACTTCAGGCGACGGCTGCTGCGCGGCCAGACGCGCGCGCGCGCCGGCCTCGTCGATCACGTCGATCGCCTTGTCGGGCAGGAACCTGTCCGTGATGTAGCGCTCGGACATCTTCGAGGCCGCGACCAGCGTCGCGTCGGGAATCTCGACCCTGTGGTGGTCCTCGTACTTCTGCCGGAGACCTTTGAGTATCTCGATAGTCTCGTCCACCGAAGGCGGCTCGACGATGACCGTCTGGAAGCGCCGCTCGAGCGCGCCGTCCTTCTCGATGTACTTGCGGTACTCGTTCAGCGTGGACGCGCCGACGCACTGCAGCTCGCCGCGCGCGAGCGCCGGCTTGAGCATGTTGCTGGCGTCGATCGCGCCTTCGGCCGCGCCCGCTCCGACGAGCGTGTGCAGCTCGTCGATGAACAGGACGATGTTCTTGTTCTGAGTGATCTCGTTCATCACCGCCTTGAGGCGCTCCTCGAACTGGCCGCGGTACTTCGTCCCCGCGATCACGGCCGCCATGTCGAGCGCGAGCACGCGGTGGTCGCGGAGCGAATCGGGGCACTCGCCGGTGGCGATGAGCTGCGCCAGGCCTTCGACGATCGCCGTCTTGCCCACGCCCGGCTCGCCGATGAGCACCGGGTTGTTCTTCTTCCGGCGCGTCAGCACTTCCATGACGCGCTCGATCTCCTTCGCGCGGCCTATGGTCGGGTCGAGCTGACCCTCGGCGGCGAGCTGAGTGAGGTCGCGGCAGAAGTGGTCCAGCGCCGGCGTCTTCGACTTCTTGTCGCCCTTCGCGCCAGCGGTGCCCGGCACGCCCGGCACGCCCGGCGTCGCCTTTTCGGCGGTCGCGGCCGCGCCACCCTGCGGCATCTCGGTACCGAGCAGGCGCAGCGTTTCGGCGCGCGCGGCGTCGAGGTTGATGCCGGCGTCAGCCAGGACCTGCGCGGCGATCCCCTTCTCCTCGCGCAGCAGGCCGAGGAGCAGGTGCTCCGTCCCGACGTAGCTGTGGGAGAGGTCGCGCGCTTCCGCCATCGCAAGCTCGAGCACCTTCTTGGCGCGCGAGGTATACGGGAGGTCGCTCGCCTGCGGCGCTTTGCCCTTCTTCACCGTCTCCTCGATCTTCTGCTGGATCTCGTCGAGGTCGACGTTCAGGTTCTGCAGCACGGTCGCCGCGACGCCCTCTCCTTCGCGGATCAGGCCAAGCAGGATGTGCTCGGTGCCGACGTACTCGTGGTGCAGACGGGATGCCTCTTCCCGCGCCATCGCGAGAACCTTTCGCACCCGTTCCGTGAAGTTGTAACCGTTCATCAGTCGATCCTCAGTCGCGGTACACCAGCGGCGATCCGCGTAACCCCTACTTGTCCGGCTCTTCCTCGAGCGCCTTTCTTACGAACTTCGCTCGCGCCAGGTTCGCCTCGTTTTCAGTCAGGGCGCGTCCGGCCGCGTAGGCGAGATGTGCCGACTGGCTAAAAATCAGGAGCTTGTTGAGGGTATATACACTGAGACCTGCTATCAGGTTCAGACCGACTGCAAGTCGAACGCCGCTGAGGAAGTTCATGGCCTCCTCGAACGTGAGACTCCGCGCGTACCGCAGCGTCCCGTACGCCCGCCAGAGCTTGTCTTCGATAATATAGCCCGCGTCCCGTAGCAGCACACGCCTGGATTCTGCCTCGCGCTCGACCACGTGGCGCACCACGCGGACGAGGTGGTCGAGCAGCTCTTCCTCCGACCTGCCGAGGGTGGTCTGGTTCGACATCTGGAAGAAGTTTCCGACGACCTCGCTCCCCTCGCCGTACAGGCCGCGGTATGTGAGCCCCATCTGCTGGAGCCCCGTGAGGACCTTGCCGATCTCCTTGGTGAGCACGAGGCCGGGGAGATGGATGAGCACCGAGGCGCGGAGCCCCGTGCCGGTGTTGGTCGGACACGCGGTGAGGTAGCCGAACTCCTGGTGGTACGCATAGGGAACGCGGCCGCCGACTTCGCGATCAATCGCCTCCACCTCCGAGTATGCCTCGTTCACGGCGAACCCCGACCGCAGCGACTGCAGCCGCAGGTGGTCCTCCTCGTTGATCATGATCGAGGACTGCCGCGCGAGAAACACCGCCGCCCCGCTGCGCACCGGATGCTGCGCGTCCAGCCCGGCCAGCTCCCGGCTCACCAGATGCCGCTCGTGCAGCAACAGCCGCTCGCCGGGCTCCATCTCATCGACGCGCAGCATCACGCCGTGGTCACTGCCGGTCACCGCGGGAATGGCATCGCGCACCTGGGCGAGCACGCGCAGCCGCTCGCCGTCCCGCGCGCGCGACGCGAACGCATACCCTTCGACGTTGCGCGCCAGACGGATGCGCGTGGACAGCACTATGTCAGAGTGCTCGCCCGACGCGTCCAGCCACTGGACGCCGCCACTCGGGAGCAGCGAGAGGTCGAGCGTCACTCGAGCCCTCTGAGCTTGTCGCGGATGTCGGCCGCCATTTCGAACTGCTCGGACTCGATCGCGCGCTGAAGCCGATCCCGCAGCTCGCCCGCCGTCACCGACCGCTCGACATCGCCCTCTGACGGCGCCACGTACCGGTGCCCCACGTGCCGCGAGTTGCCATGCACCCGGCGCAGCAGCTCGCGCAGACTCTTCTCGAACGCGCCGTAGCAGTGCGGACAGCCGAGGCGGCCGGTGCTGCGGAAGTCGCGCAGCGTGGACGAGCAGAAGGTGCAGCGCGCGGCGTCGTCGGAAGCCGCCGGCATGTGCTGGTGCACGCTCTGCAGCAGATCTATGACCTGCTGCTTGGGCACGTTCAGCGACGTCTCGACGCCCTGCTCCGCAGCGCATTTTTCGCACAGGTGCAGATGCTTTACCTCTTCGCCCACGACCCTCGTTACGTCGACGACGACCACGCCTTCCTTGCACAGATCGCAGACCATCAGGCCACTCCCTCGCGCGCGTGCGTCTCTTCCAGCCGGCCGTCCGCGAGTAGCAGCACCCGGTTGGCCCGCGCCGCCAGCGCCTGATTGTGCGTCACGACCACCGCGCCGATCTCGAGATCGTTGGTGACCTCCACCAGCAGGTCGTGCAGATTCTGCCCCTGCGCCTGATCCAGGTTACCCGACGGCTCGTCGGCCAGCAGCACCGCCGGATCCATCGCCAGCGCGCGCGCCACGGCGGTGCGCTGCTGCTCGCCGCCGGAGAGCTGCGCGGGACGGTGGTACATGCGGCCGCTCAGCCGCACCCGGTCGAGCAGCTCCTCGGCGCGCGCACGCGCCTCGGAGTGCGACTTCCCACCGATCCTGAGCGGCATCATCACGTTCTCCAGCGCGGTGAACTCGCGCAGCAGGTGATGAAATTGAAACACGAACCCAACCCGCCGGTTCCGCAGCTCGGCGACCTCGTCGTCCGAGCGGCCGTGCACCGGCTCGCCGGCAAGCACGACGTAACCCTTGGACGGCGCTTCGAGCGCGCCGAGTATGTGCAGGAGCGTGCTCTTCCCCGCTCCCGACGCGCCGACGATCGCGACCATCTCGCCGCGCGAGACCGCGAGGTTCACGCCGGACAGCACGTTGATCGTGCTGCCGTCGCCCCCGACGTACGACTTGTAGAGGCCGTGCCCCTCGACCACGGTGAGACCGCTCATTCGTGCCTTATCGCCTCGAGCGGGTACAGACGCGACGCCTGGATGGATGGGTACAGCGTGGCCACCGCGGCGATCGCGAGGCTCGCGAGCACGATGACCAGGACGTCGAGCGGGCTCGTCATCACCGGCAGGTGATCGATGAAGTAGATGGCGGGATCGAGCGCGATCAGCTTGTACCGGTCCATGCCGATCGCCGCGGTGAGCCCGACGATCACGCCGAACGCCGTACCTACCATGCCGATGAAGACGCCCTGCGCGAAGAAGATGCGGCGAATCGAGCCCGCCGACATTCCCATCGCGCGCAGTATCCCGATCTCGCGCGTCTTGTCGGACACCACCATCGTAAGGGTGCTGACGATGTTGAACGCGGCGACGATCACGATGAGAAGCAGGATCACGCCCATGCCGAGCTTCTCCAGCTTGAGCGCCTGAAAGAGCGACCGGTTCTGCTCCTCCCAATCCACGGTGCGGTACGGAAATCCCAGCACCTGCGTCAGCTCCGTCGCGATGCGCGACGCTTCCCACCGGCCGATCGTGCGGACTTCGATTCCCGTCACGCTCTCGCCCAGCCCCGCGAACTCGCTCGCCAGCGCGAGATCTATGTACACGTACCGGTCGTCGTACTCGTACATCCCGGTCTCGGCGATGCCGGTTACCTCGAGCTCGTACACGGCCGGCACGAACGTGCCCGTCGCGGCATTGATCTTCGTGTTCGCGATCGAGATCAGATTGATCTTGTCGCCCGGCCACGCATTGAACCGCGCGGCGAGCAACTTGCCGAGCACCGCGCCGCGGCGCTGGCCGTCGGAGCTGGCGAAGCGGAAATCGCCGCTGGTGACGTGCCGCCGGATGGTGGTGACCTCCTGCGCGCCGCGCCGCTCGGCGGGAAGCCCCACGAGCATCACGCCGCCGGCGTAATCCCGCCCTGCGTTCATCCCCGCCTCGGTGAGCACGAACGGCTCCGCTGCGACGACGCCCTGGTGCCGGCGGACCTTCTCGAGCACGTCACGCCAGTCCTGGATCTTGAGGTCGCTGCCGTAGCTCAACACGCGGATATCCGGGCTGCCGACGAGGATCTTCTCGCGCAGGTCGTGCTGCAGCCCGTCCATGACTCCGATGATGACGATCAGCGCGCTCACGCCCACGACCACGCCCAGCATCGCGATCATGCTGATGAACGACAGCAGTCGCGATCCGCGGCGGCTGCGCAGGTAGCGCCAGGCGATGGACAGTTCTAGACGGGACATGCCTGCAAACTAAAGGGTGACTAGTGACTAGTGACTAGTGACTAGTAACTACGACCCTATGCCACCCGTTGTTCCGCCGTTACTAGACACTAGTCACTAGTCACTAGTCACCACTTTCGGGTCTCATTGTCGGGAATAGGATGACGTCGCGGATGTTGGCCGTCCCCGTCAGGTACATGAACAGGCGGTCCACGCCGATCCCCACTCCTCCCATCGGCGGCATGCCGTATTCCATCGCGCGCAGGTAATCCTCGTCCACGCCGGAGGCTTCCTCGTCGCCCGCGGCCTTGAGCGCCGCCTGGGCCTCGAAGCGGGCGCGCTGGTCGATCGGGTCGTTCAGCTCGCTGAAGGCGTTGGCCAGCTCGCGCCCATTGGCGAACAGCTCGAACCGCTCCGTGAGCGCCGGATCGCCGCGCTTCGGCTTGGCCAGGGGCGACAGCTCCACCGGATAATCCACCACGAAAGTCGGCGTCTCGATCTTCCGCTCGACCAGCGCCTGGAATATCTCGTCCAGCAGCTTCCCCCGCGCGAGCTTCTGCGTGTGCTCCACGCCGACGCGCTTGGCGAGCTGCCGCATCTCCTCGTCGCCGAGGGCCATGACGTCCACTCCCGCCGCTTCGCGCAGCGCGGCCGTCCACTGCACGCGGGGGAACGGCGTCGAGAACGTCGGGACGTCCGCCGCGATGCCTGGTGTCGAGCGCACGGCGTCCGCGGCCGCGACGATGAGCGCTTCCACCACCGTCATCATCTCGGCGTAGTCCGCGTACGCCTGGTAGAACTCGAGCATCGTGAACTCGGGGTTGTGCGTCCGGTCTATCCCCTCGTTCCGGAAGTCGTGCCCGATCTCGTACACCCGCTCGAACCCGCCGACGACGAGCCGCTTGAGGTACAGCTCGTCCGCGATGCGCAGGAACAGCGGCATGTCGAGCGCGTTGTGGTGCGTGACGAACGGCTTCGCCGCCGCTCCGCCGTACAACGGCTGCAGCACAGGCGTCTCCACCTCGAGGAACCCGCGTCCGTCGAGGAACGCGCGCATCGCGCGGATGAGCCGGGACCGCGCGACGAACATCGTGCGCACCTCCGGATGCACCGCGAGGTCGGCGTACCGCTGCCGGTAGCGCTGCTCCTGATCCACGAACCCCGAGTGCCGGACCGTCTGCCCGTCCACGACCTCTTCCTTGCCGTACGGCAGCGGCCGCAGCGACTTGGCGAGCAGTTCGAACGCCGTCACCCGGATCGTGACTTCGCCCGTCTTCGTGCGGAACAGCGGGCCCGTCACCCCGACGATGTCGCCGAGGTCGTAGTGCTGGAGCACCGGGAACCTGTCTTCCCCGAGCTCGTCCTTGCGAAAGTAGAGCTGAATCTTCCCGCTCTCGTCGGCGACGTGCGCGAACGCCGTCTTCCCGTGCGCCCGCCACGCGACGATGCGCCCCGCGACGCTGACCACCGGTCCTTCCTCAACGCCCTCCGCCAGCAGCGGAACCGCACCAGCTGCGGAGTGCGTCCGCTCGAACGAATACCCGAACACCTGCTCCCCGCGCGCCACGAGAGCATCCAGCTTATCGCGGCGTGCCTGCATGACGAAGTTCAGCTCGTCGCTCATGAGACCATGCCTGATGAGCGCGGCGAGCCGGTGCCGGCGAAGGCGGCGTCTGTAGCGCGGTCCGCAGGACCGCGCGAAGCTAGCCGCCGCAGTCGGTACCGGTCGCCGCGCTCAAGAGAGAGAAATTTCATGCCGCGGCCCCGCTCTGTACTGCTCCAAAGCGTTTGAGATACGCCTCGATAAAGGGATCTATCCAACCATCCATGACCTTCTGCACGTCGGGGATCTTGAGCTCCGTTCTGTGGTCGTTGACCATCGTGTAGGGCTGAAACACATAGCTGCGGATCTGGCTGCCGAACGACACGTCGGACTTGGTGGCGTCCAGCGCCGCGCGCTTCTCGGTCTGCTTGTCCAGCTCGATCTGGTACAGCTTGTTCTTCAGCATCTTCATCGCGGTCGCCTTGTTCTTGAACTGCGACCGCTCCGCTTGCGACGCCGCGACCGTATTGGTCGGAATGTGCGTTATGCGCACGGCCGAGCTCGTCTTGTTGACGTGCTGTCCGCCCGCGCCCGACGCGCGATACACGTCTATCCGGAGATCCTCGTCCCGGACCTCGATGTTGATCTCCTCGTCCACGACGGGATAGATGAACACCGACGCGAAGCTCGTATGCCGGCGCGCGGCCGAATCGAACGGAGAGATGCGGACCAGCCGGTGCACGCCCGTCTCGGGCCTGAGAAAGCCGAAGGCGTACTGCCCGCGGATCTCGAGCGTCGCACCCTTGATGCCCGCCTCCTCGCCCTCGCTCTCGTCGAGCAGTACTATCTCGAATCCTCGGCGCTCGGCCCAGCGCGTGTACATCCGGACCAGCATGGACGCCCAATCCTGCGCTTCCGTTCCGCCCGCACCCGCGGAGATCTCGACCTGTGCGTCGCGGAAATCGTCGGGCCCGCGCATGAGCGAGCGCAGCTCGAACGCGTCGAGGTCGGATTCGATCGCCGCTATGTCGCTGTCGAGCTCCGTCTCCATCTCCTGGTCCGGGCTCTCCGCGAGCAGCGCGTCCATCTCTACGGCACTGGTGACGCGAGCCGCGAGGCCGTCGAACGGATCCACCCAGCCGCGGAGCTGCTTGACGCGCTGCACGGTGGCTTGCGCGGTCTCCTGGCGCTCCCAGAAGCCCGGGGACGCCATCCTCTCCTCGTCGGCGGCTAGTGCCTGGCGCTTGGAATCGATGTCAAAGATACCTCCGCAATTCTTCGAGTCGCGCGGTGTGCCGTGCGAGGTCCCGGCCGCGTTCAGTTTCTGCCATTTGTTGTATTTACCGGAGAGTGCGGCGGCGAGCTAGAAGATGCGCTTCCCTTCACCCAGCACTTCGTTGAGCGCGTCCTTGAAGTGCGTGGTCGATTCAGCGAACGCCTGCCCGATCTGAGCCACGTATTCCTCGTAGCTCTTCTTGATCTCTTCGCTGAAGGTCTGCTTGAGCGAGCCGGCGCGCAATGCGTCGGCGTGCTTGTCGGGGTAATACGTGACGATGTCGGAGATGAGAGCCCGCGCGAGCCGCTTGGCGCGCACGTCCGGATCCCGCGTGAGGTAAGGATTGATGGACGCCGCCGGGCCGGAACCTCCGCCGGGCGCCGCCGGGGCCCGCGGTCCCGCCTCCTGGAACGCCGCCGCTTCGTAAGCGGGCGTCGCCGGTCGCGGCGTTCCGCCCGCGGGCGTCAGCAGCCGCGATACACCGCCTGCCGGCGTGCCGCCCGTGACTCCGGCGGCCGGCGTCGTCATGCGGGCGACGCCGGGAGCGGGCGTAACCGCCGCGGGGACTCCCGTCGCCGGCGTTCTGCGCGAGTAC
>JBPPMH010000101.1:0-7986 GCA_051305945.1 Gemmatimonadaceae bacterium | reverse complement strand
ACTTCGACCCTGATTCCCGGGTGCTCGCGCTCGAACGCCGGCATCAGCTCGGAGACGACCTCGCCCTCCCGCCCCATCGCCCACAGCCGGAGCGTCACCGTGTCGCCCGCCGGCGACTCCGCGCAGGCGCCGAGCGCGAGCGCGATGCTCGCGACGACGAACGATCGAGCGATCAGCGCGCGTGAATCCACTTTCGCGCCGGCTTCATCGTCAACCCGCGGCCGGATGTCGCCGGCGCCAGAGTAGCGACATCGAGCCAGCCGCCGGTGAATCCAGCCTTCTTCAGCCCCGCGATGATGTAAGGATTCCGCCGCATCGTCCGCCAGATCAGATCCGAGCGGTAGTTCTCGATCATGATGATGATGGGACCCTGGTCGATGCCGAGGTAGTCGCCGTCGAACCAGCCGACGCCGGGCACTACCCGTCCATGCCGCAGCGGCAGATCCAAGTCCAGCGTCGGATTGAATGAATCGAGAAACCCGTAGTTGGTGAACAGGTGCTCGCCGTACTTCTCGCGCATCGCGACCAACGCGGGGATGGCGATCTCCGGCGCGAACGGCACCGACCCGCCCGCGGCGGTCGGCGCGATGGTTCCGTCGTCCATGATCTCATCCGCCGCGGCTCCGCGCGCGCGATACGTGAAGAACGACCGCTGCCGGCCGTCGAGAGTGATGGTCGTGTCGATCGGCCCGTCCACCGCGGTGAGACCCCAGATCGTCGGGCCGTAGCCCTCCCAGTCGTCGGGGTTCGCGATCGCGTAGGCGCGCTGCGCCAGCGTCGCGCGACGGGAGTTCTCGAAGTAGTCGATCCCCTTCCCACGCATGTACTCGTCCTGGATGCCGCGGAAGTCGATCCACATGTGCGAGTACTGGTGCCCGAACAGCGGCGGGAAGTTCACGTGCTCGTAACCGTGGAACGAAGCCCACTTGTAGTTGGCCGTCCACGCGCTCCACGCCGCGGGATCGATCGGGTGCGTTGGCGACGCGAACCCCAGCACGTACACGATCATCGCCTCGTTGTACCCCTCCCAGTGGTAGTTGATGAAGCCGCGCTCCGGCCGCCACCCCATGCTGACGACGGGCGGCTTGGTGATTGCCCACGACCAGTCCACGCGCCGGTACATCGAGTCGGCGTAGGCGCGGATCGCCGCCTCGGCTTCATTCGGGCGATCGAAATACGACTGACAGAAGAGCGCGCCCGCCAGCAGCAGCGCGGTGTCGATGGTGGACAGCTCGACGTCGCCGAAGCGGTGGCCCGTCTCCAGGTCGAGAAAGTGGTAGTAGAATCCGCGGTAGCCCGTCACACCGGCGCTGTCGGGACCCTGCGGTGCCTGATACAGGTAGCGCAGCGTGTTGAGCGTTCGCTCGGCCGCCTGTGCGCGGGTCACGTACCCGCGCTCGACTCCGACAGGGTAGGCGGTCAGCGCGAATCCGATCGCGGCCACGCTGGAGAAGCTCTTGGTCGGCCAGCGGTCCGGCGTAAGCCCGGTGCGTCCGTCGGTGCGCTCCCAGAACCAGTCGAACGTGCGCCGCTGCAGCGTGTCGAGAAACGCCGTCTGGCGCGGCGTGATTTCCGTCGGTGGAGCTTCGACGCGGCCACTGGGGGGCGTCGCGCGCGGCGCGCACGCGATCGCGAATAGAAGGAAAAGCGGAACGGAACGGTGCGTCCATCGGAACATGCGCATTGAGAGTTCCCGCTGGAGAATGCAGAAGGACATTGTGTCGCGACGTCCGCCCCCGCAACAGCCACACGCCGCGAGAATCGTTCATAAAACGAACTCGGCGCTGGCCGCCAGGTGCGCGGCCAGCGCCGAACTTCCGTTACTTCAGCCCGGAGTCTCCGGGACGCTTACCTGTAGCCGTACCTGAGCCCGACTTGCAAGCGCCGACCCAGTCCCGCGCATCCTGCCTTGCCGAGATTCGTGTTCACATTGTCAGGTGGTCTGATTTCCGTGTCATAGCAACCAAAGTTGTCGCTGTTGAACACGTTGAACACGTCCACCAGCAGGCTCGTGCTCGAACCTCCCGGGAGCTGGAAGCCCTTCTCGAGACGCATGTCCATGTTCTGGTACCCGAAAACGTGCCCGATCCCGAGGAACGGCCTAGTGGGTGTAGAGAACACGTAGCTCCTTTTCTCTCCTGGTCCGAAGCCGGCGCTCGCGTCTACAGCGTTCACCGCTATGCCCGACGCCAGGTTCACGATCGTGCTGAAGAGGAAATCCATCGGCAGTCTGACGATTGCGTTGCCGACGATCGAGTGACGCTGATCGTTCGGCGCACGCCTCTTAGGCAGATCGCCGACCGTGGGATACCGGTCGTCGAAGCCCCAGAAGATGTCCTGGCTCTGCCCCTGCTCCTGTGATTTGGCGAGCGTGTACGACAGGCCGCCACCCCACCTCGATGCCTCGTTCAGCGGCCGCTGCACCTGCAGCTGCAGCGCGTCGTACCATGTCTTCACGCGGTCGTCGGCAACGAAGACAGTGTTGTACGGAAGCTCCGGGCCACCGCCCCATGGGCTGCCCCGCACGAAGTTCATGTAGTTGCTTCCGCGCAGCCCGTTGTAGCTGAGCGTAACGCGCTGGCGTCCGATGTCATGCCGCAAGCCGAACGACATCTGCATCGTGCGAGGCGGCGCCATGTCGTTCTTCACGAGGAAGACTTCCGGCCTTCCCGTCGCCACTCCCTGCGCGCGCAGCGTCGCCGGATCGTAATACCTCGGGTCCCACGCCAGGCAGTTGGTCGCGCCGGGCGCGCAATCCGGCCGGAACTCGAACCGGATGGTGGTGAACTGCCGCCTGAACTGCTCGTCGAACAGCGTGTTCCAGTAATTGCGGTCGAAGTACAGTCCCGCTCCGCCGAATACCACCGTGGAGCCGTCGCCCGACAGATCGTAGGACGCGCCGAGCCGTGGCTGGAACGCCTTCTTGAACATCGGCCGCGTGCCGCTGCCCGCGGTGACGAAGTTGTCGATGCCACCGAGCCGCTGAATCACGTTGACGACCTCGGCGCCGCCTTCCGGCCGCGGCCTGTCCACCGTGAGGGCGTTCAACCCATAGGCTCGCCGGAGCGAGTCCGCCAGCGGCTGCGGCGTGACGTAGTCGTTGTTGATGCCGTTGGTCTCGCCATCCCAGCGGATGCCGAGGTTCAGCAGCAGGCGCCTCCCGATCGACCAGTCGTCCTGCAGGAAGAAGCCGAACTGCTTGTTGTCGGTCTCGATCTTGGGGTCGCCGAAGCCGATGAACGCTTCGAACGGCGTCGCCCAGTTCTCCGGCGTGCGCCGGAAATTGAACACCGGGTTGCCGGTGAAGTCCTTGATTCCCCGGTACGACAGGAAGTCGATGTTCGCGCCGCCCTTGAAGACGTGGTCGCCCGCGAGCTGGATGCCGCCGCGCGTCACGTCGTTGCGGAGTGAGATGCGGTTCTGCCGGAAATTCTGCTCCGTGTCCTTCCCGCCGACGCGCAGCAGGCCGAAATAATTCCTCCCGATCACGTCATAATTGCGCCCGGTCGGGTTCCAGGTGAAGAACTGCGTGTTGAGCTGCGCTTCGTTGAGCCACGATCCGCGCATGTGCTTCCAGTTGGCGACACCCGTGTAGGTGTCGATCGCGACGTTCTCCGCCGCCTCGAAAGACGTCTGTCCGCCGAACCCGCGGAAATCGTCATCCTTGCGGAAGGTGAAGCTTCCGTCAACCGTGTTACGCTCGTTGGGATTGAAGGTCAGCTTGGCGAGCCCGAGGTGCTCGCGGAATTGCTGCGCCTGGAGACCTGTTTGTGAACGCAGCTCGGAAACCAGCGCCGCCGGAGCGAACGTCGTGTCGCCGCCGAGCGTGATGTACGCGGGCTCGTCGCGGAAATTCAGCTCGTACGTTCCGAAGTAGAACAGCTTGTCCCGCATGATCGGCCCGCCGACGCTGCCGCCGGCCTGCAGCCGCTTGTAGTTCGGACGCGCGCGATCGTTGCGCACGGCGAACTCGTCGCGCGCGACGTACGCCTTGCTTACTCCGTTCGCGAACGCCTCGGCCTCGAACTCGTTGGTTCCGCTGCGCGTCGTGGCGATGATCACCGCGCTCGCCGCCTTCTGATACTCGGCTTTGTAGTTCTGCGTCAGAACGCGGAATTCCTGAATCGCGCCCTGCGGAAGCGGATTTCCCTTGCTCGCGTCCTGTCCCACGACGCCGCCCCTAAGCACGTCGTTCTTGTAGCTCGCTCCGTCGACGAACACGTTCACCGCCTCCGGGGGCTGTCCGCCGGCCGCGAAGAACTTGTCCGTGTTGTTCACCGCCTGCGCGCTGACTCCCGGGACGAGCTTCGCCAGGTCGAGCACGTTCCGCTCGAAGTTCGGCAGGTTTTCGATCTGCTCGCGCGAGATGTTGGTGCCGACCTCCGACGTCCGCGTCTCCTGGCTGCGCGGTGACATGACCTCCACCGTGGCGAGCTGCGCCGCGGCGGCGACCGTCACGAAGTTCAGGTCGATCGTCTGGCCGATCGGGAGCTGCAGGGTGCGCGTCCGGGGCTCGAGGCCGATCCGGCGCACGGTGATCTCATACGACCCGGGTCGAAGGCCGGGGAGATAATAGAAGCCGGCCGCATTCGAAGTGGCGGCTCGCATCTCGTTGGTGGCGGCTAGCCGCGCGATGATCTGCGCCTCCGCCACCGGCGCGCCGGAAGGGTCGGTGATGTACCCGCGGACCGCGCCCGTGGACGTTTGCGCCGCAAGGTCGCCCCACGTGAAGAACGCGAGCACTATCGCTATGCCGAACGCTCGGCAAAGGCGCCCAATTGTGAACACTCTGCTGCTCATTTGACCTCCAGTCGTTGGTACAACGGTGAGAATCGCTGGTGCTGCCGAACGTGCTCCGTGCCGCAGTGTCGGCACGGTCCTGATTCCTTTCATGAAGGCGGCGCGCGCCTGGCGGATCCCGCGCCGCACGACCGCCGCACCACGAGCTCGGTCGAGACTCGCTCGCGATGCCAAGCGCCCTCGTTCCGGTTTCGCACGCCGTGCAGCAGCATCTCCACCGCGCGGGCGCCCAGCTCATAGGTGGGCACGCGCACCGTCGAGAGCGGCGGGTCCATGTAGCGCGCGAGCGGGATGTCGTCGAAGCCCGCGACCGCGATGTCCTCCGGAACCCGCACGCCCGACTCGCGCAGTGCGCTCAGCGCGCCGATCGCCATCGAATCGTTGGCGGCGAAGATCGCCGTCGGCCGCGGCGTCCGCGTCAGCAGCTCGAGCGCGGCCGCGTACCCACCCGCTTCGGTGAACCCGCCCTCCACCGCGAGCGACGGGTCGGGGGTGATCCCCGCCCCCCGCAGCGCGAGCCGGTAGCCACGCAGCCGCTCGGCCGCGTCGAAATTCCGCGACGCCCCCTTGATGATGGCGATGCGCGTGTGCCCAAGCCCGATCAGGTGGCCGACGATTGCCTTCGATCCGCCCTGATTGTCGATCGTGAGCATATCCGCCCCGTCGCCGCGCGGCGCCGAGCAGAGCAGGACGATCGGCACCAGCGCCGGCACGTCGAGCGGCGAGTCCGCGCCGAGGTCCGGCGACATGGCGACTATGCCATCCACCCTGCCGCGCATCGCCCGCATCGCCGTGTCCACCCCGTGCGTGTCGGCATGCGCGCGGCTGATGAGCAGGTGAAATCCATGGCGCTGGGCGGTGTCGTCCATCCCGCGGATCACTTCCGAGAAGAACTCGCCGTAGAGGTCGGGGAGCAGGACGCCGAGCGTCTGAGTCTTTCGAGTGATGAGGCTGCGCGCGCCGCCGTGAGGCACGTACCTGAGACGGCCCGCGACTTCGCGAATCCGCTGGCCGGTCTGCTCGCTGACGGGGCCGCTCCCGTTGAGCACACGGGACACGGTGGCTACCGAAACTCCGGCTTCACGAGCGACGTCCTTGATCGTAACCATTCTCCTCGGGAGAGGATTCACAGCCCCAGGATCTGCCTCGGTACGAGGGCGAATGTAATCGTTTACACTGAGCCCGCCAGAGATATTTTCTGGAAGTGCTGGGGCCCCTCAGGAACGTCGAAACAGCGAAAAAAGACCGGGACCCCCATCCTGAGGGGGCCCCGGCTGTTTTCCCGGCCTAGAAGCGTCAGGAGCGCCGGAGCCGGACGCTGCCGTTCACCGTGCTGATCGAGATCGTCTCGCCACCGCCGTTGATCGTCCCACGCGCGTTCTTGGGACCCCACCGACCGGTCACCGTGATCGGAAACTCGGTGTTGATGCTTCCGTTCACGGTCGAGATGTCCAGGTCCGCGCTGGTCTCGGCCGGCAGGGAGATCTCCACCGATCCGTTGACCGTTCTGAACCGCATCGCCTCCCTCGTAGCCGTGCCGATCTCGGCACGCACCGACCCGTTCACCGTCGTGGCCGACACGGGTCCGCCCGAAGTGGCAACGGTCACGCCGCCATTGACCGTGCTGGCCTTGATCTCACCGCTCACGCCGCCGACCTGCACCCCTCCGTTCACGGTGTTGGCGCTCACGTGAACGCCGCGCGGCACCTGGATCGTGAGGTCGGCGCGCGCATCATTGTCGTAGTTGCGCTGCCTGCGCGAATCGATCCCGTCTTCCTTACAGGTATCGATCTGGTGCCGCAGCACGCACGCCGTCAGACCGGTCGCCGTCCGGACGAGCGCGAACGAGATGTCCTCCGGGTCTCCCCGGCGGCCCCATTTCTTCTCCGCGCGGATGTGAATCTGATCGTCCGGACTCAGCTCGTACTTCACCGCGCCGTTGATGGAATGTGCTCTGGCCCACTGTCCCGCCACGAGCGGCCCGCTCCACGTCCAGACTTCCTGGTCGCGGCCGAGTCCTTCCTGCGACTGCAGCGTCGCCGCCGGAGCGAGCAGAGCCAGAGCCAGTGCCGCAAAGATCATCTTCTTCATAAAGTTGCCCCCGTTATTCGCGGTTCTGCCCGCGGATGATGAGAATGCTGCCGCTGAACGTCTGCGCTTCGATTCGCGCGTTGCCGCTCCCGATTCGGCGCAGCGTGGGCGACGGAGTCGTGCTCAGCCGTGCCTGACTCTCAAGACAATACGGCCGGTTGTGCCCCGGGGTGTCATTCAGAGCCGCGTGCTGCAAAAAGTGACTAGTGACTTGTGACTAGTGACTAGTAACGGCGGAAGCTGGGAGGGGAGGGTTTGTTGTCGTTCACTAGTCACTAGCCACTAGTCACCAGTCACTGCTCTCCCGTAGCCTGCACGAACTCGGCGCGCCGATTCAGGGCCCAGGCGGCCTCGCCGGACCCCTGCGCCGCCGGCCGCTCCTCACCCATGCTCGAGATGTCGATCCGTGAGGCGTCGATCCCGTTCGCGACCAGATACGCCTTGAGCTCGGCCGCGCGACGCAGGCCGAGCGCCAGATTGTACTCGGAGGAGCCGCGCTCGTCGGTGTGGCCCGTGATCTGGATGCGGAACGCGGGGCGCGCCTGCAGCGCGGGGACCTTGGCGTCGAGCGTCACGCGCGCCTCGGGCGATAGCGCCGACTGGTCGTAGTCGAAGTACACCGTGCCGGTTATCACCGCGATCGCTTCCTGCTCGCGCGCGGTCGCCAGCTCGGCCTCGGCGCGCTGACGCTCGCGCTCCCGCTCGAGCTCCCGCTCCCGCACGGCGCGCAGACTGTCCTCCACCGCCTGCTGCCGCGCGCGCTCGATCGAATCGGCCTGCGCGATGCTCACTGGAGCCGGTGTCATCGGCTTGATCTTCTTGCCGCACGCCGCCGCGGTGAGAGCGGCCAGGGCGATCAGCAGGAGCGCGTGTCTTTTCATCGTCGCGTGGGTTGGAATGTGTGTGTTGTGATCAGCGTCCGAGGATCGGAGACCAGTCCGGCAATCTCGCCCCGGCCGCGCGCGTCAGCTGCCGGAGTCTGCCGGATTCCGTGTCCACGACCCATAGCTGACGCGCGCCGGTCCTCGTGGAAGAAAATACCACATGCCGCGAGTCCGGCGACCACGAGGGATCCTCGTTCTCGCCTTCACTCGT
>JBPPMH010000100.1:0-80015 GCA_051305945.1 Gemmatimonadaceae bacterium | reverse complement strand
AGCGCGCGGGACTTTCCCGGCGGAGCGAGCAGTGGCGCGGCGCGGCTGAGCTGTCCCGCGGCACCGTAGAGCAGCCGCGCCGCGTGGTTCATCGCGTTACGGCTGAGGGGCCAGGGCCGAGTCGATGAGGCGCCGGAACTCTTCGATGGGTGCCGCGCCGCGCATGAGCTGCCGATTGATGATGAAGGTCGGAGTGGAGTTCGCGCCCGCGGCGAGCGCGCGGTCGCGATCGGCCTCGATGAGCGGATCCATCACATCCGACGAGAAGCAGCCGCGCCATTCCTCGATCCGAACTCCCGCGGTGCGCGCGATCGACTCGAAGAGAGGAGCCGCGTCGGGAGCCGCTGCCCAGCGGTCCTGCGTCTCGAAAATCGCGTCGTGCACCGGCCAGAACCGCCCCTGCGCTCCGGCGCACATTGCGGCGCGGGAGGCGGCCATCGCGTGCCGGTGCTGCTCCAGCGGAAAGTTGACGAACGCGAGCTTCACCTTGCCGGTGCGAACGTACTCGGCGCGCAGAGATTCATGCGTGTTGCGCTGCCACTCGGCGCAGTACGGGCACTGGAAATCGCTGATGTCGATCACCCACACGGGCGCGGCCGAATCGCCTTCGATCCTGCTCCGGTCCGCGAGCATCCGCAGAGTGTCGTCGCGCGAAGCAAGCTCCGCCGTGGCGGGGGACGCGGGAGTGCCGCGCTGCGGGTCCGGCGGGCGGCTGCAGGCGCCAAGGACGACGGCGGCGGCGAGCAGCAGGGAAAGTTCGAGGCGTGTCTTCACCCGGCTAAACGTCGGCGAGGGTCTCGTATCGGGCAAGTGCGAGCGCGACCTCAGTCCGAAATCCGCAAGCCGCGGGGAAGCGAAAAATTCCTCCATCTCACGCATTCCCCTAACTTCAGGATGACCGACAGCCAATAATCAACAGCCAACCCGCCAGTTGCTTCTGCTCACTTTCATCGTGGCCGCCCTGATCCAAGCCGTCCAGATCCCGGCGCCGACCGGTCTGGTGAACGATTTCGCCAACGTCATCCCCGCCGCGCAGGAGCAGCGGATTGCGCGGATCGCGGAAGACGTACGGACGAAATCGCGCGGCGAGATCGCCGTCGTCACGCTGCCGAACATCGGCGATCGGGACGTCACCGAGATCGCGCTGCGCATCGGCCGCGAGTGGGGCGTGGGCAAGATCGGGGATCCGGGCGACCCCACCAGGAACGCCGGCGTAGTCGTGCTCATCGTGCCGAAGGAGACCAGCGCTGACGGTCGCGGGCGCTGCCGGATCGAGACGGGCACCGGAGCGGAGGGATTCATCACCGACGCGACCGCCGGCGAGATATGCCGGAGCGCGACGCCGCTCTTCGCCGCGCGGGATTACGGCAGCGGGATCGAGCTGGTGACTCTCGCCGTGGCGGAGCGCTTCGCTGCCGAGTTCGGGTTTCGCGTGGACACGTCGCTCGCGTCTCCCGCTGTCGCCACTAGGCGCGCGCCGCGCGACGAGCCGTTTCCCATCGGCCAGATCATCTTCATGCTGGTGCTGATCATGCTGATCAGCGGGATGAGCAGACGCGGCCGGCGTGGGCGCAGGGGCGGGACATGGCTGCCGGTGCCGATCTTTCTCCCCACGAGTCGCGGCGGCTGGGGCGGCCGCGGCGGTTTTGGCGGCGGCTTCGGCGGTGGGGGCGGCTTTGGCGGCTTTGGCGGCTTCGGCGGCGGCGGAGGATTTGGCGGCGGCGGCGGCGGGTCTAGCTGGTGACTAGTCACACTTCATGTCCCTCGACGAATTAGTCTCGCAGCTCCGGTCCGCGTACGGCCCCGCTCTGCGCGCGGTCGTCCTGTACGGCTCGACGGTCGCGGGGGAGCGCATCCCGCGGCGGTCCGACTCCAACGTGCTGGTGGTCGTGAGCGAGCTTCCGCTCGAGACACTGCGGGCAGCGGCGGCGGTGACGAAGGTATGGGTGGCGGATGGGAACCCGCCTCCGATGACGTTCACCGAGCGCGAGTGGCGCTCCTCCGCGGACGTATTCCCGATGGAGTACGCCGACATACTCGAGCGGAACCGGGTGCTGTTCGGCGACGACGTCTTCGCCGGGATCAGCGTCTCGCCTGCGCATCTGCGACTGCAGGTCGAGCAAGAGGCGATGGGCAAGCTGCTGCACCTCCGCCAGTCGGTGTTCGGCGCCAGCGCGGACACCCGCGCGCAGATCGAAATACTCGAGCGGAGCCTGAGCAAGCTCATGATCCTGTTGCGGGCAGTCGTCCGGCTGCACGGCGACACCCCGCCCACGGATTACGAGGCGCTCAGCCGGATGGTCGCGGACCGCTCGGGCTTCGACGCTGAGTCCCTGGTTCGGGTCGTGCGACACGTTCGAGGACAAACCAAGATTCGCGCGGGCGAAGCGGCGAAGGCGCTGGGGGATTATCTGCTCGCGGTCGAGCATTTGGCGCATCATCTGGATAGGTTCGCGAGGGGCGGATGAAAGCGCTGTTGGACTCACAACTCTCAACTGGAAACTGACGACATGAGCCGCTCACCAAGATTTCTTTTCGTAGCTCTGATCCCGCTGGCCCTCACCGGCTGCGGCTACAACACCATCCAGCGCCACGACGAGCAGGCCGCGCAGGCCAAGCAGCAGATCGACGTCCAGCTCCAGCGCCGCGCCGATCTCGTGCCGAATCTGGTCGCGACCGTGCGGGGCTATGCGCGGCAGGAAGAGACGATCTTCATCGAGGTCGCGCGCGCCCGCTCGGGGCTGCTCAACGCGATCCAGTCGGGCGGCGCGGCTGAGGCGGCCGCCGCGAACGCCCAATTGACGGGCGCGCTCGGCCGGCTGCTCGTGACCGTGGAGAACTACCCGCAGCTTAAGTCCGACCAGAATTTCCTGCGGCTCCAGGATGAGCTGGCCGGCACCGAGAACCGAATCGCCGTAGCACGGACGGACTACAATGCGGCGGTGAACCAGTACAACGCTTACATCCGGACCCTGCCGCAGAAGCTCACGGCGATGGTCACGGGCGCGAAGCCGCGCGAGTATTTCAATGCGCCCGAGGGCACGGAGACACCGCCGACCGTGGACTTCAGTCCGTCAACGAATTGAGCCTCAGGGCTCGCCGCTGATCTCCTTGGGGAACAGCGGCGGGCCCTTCATCACCCGCCAGCCGCCAGGCTCCATCTTTACGGCGTCGGCGAACAGGACGTCGCTCACTCTTCCGGGCGCGCCGAGCGACTGCCACAGCTCCTGCGACTTGGCCGGCATGAACGGCGCGAGGTGCACCGCGTGCCGCGCGATCTGCCGGATGAGCGACGCCAGCACGCCGCCGAGCTCCGCGCTCTTCGCCGGATCCTTGGCGAGCTTCCATGGCGCCTGCCGGTCCACGAACTCGTTGCCGCGCGCGACCGTCGCCCACACGCTCTTGAGCGCTTCGTGCAGCAGGTATCCGCGCGAGCCGTCCATGGCAGAGTGGTACGCTTCGTAGTCCCGCGCGTCCGCGGCATCCACCTCGTTGGGCGTACCCGCCGGAACCACGCCGCCGCAGTATTTCTCGACCATCGCGACCGTGCGGCTCGCGAGGTTCCCCAACGCGTTCGCGAGCTCCGAGTTGTACCGCTCCTCGAACCGCTCCCAGGAGAACGAGCCGTCAGCGTCGAACGGGATCTCCCGGGTGAGGTAGTACCGCAGCGCGTCGGTGCCGTAGCGATCTATCGCTTCGTCGAGATCCAGCCGGACGCCGGATGACTTGCTGAACCGCTCGCCGCCCAGCAGCACGAAGCCGTGGGCCCACACCCGCTCCGGCAGTGGCAGCTCCGCGGCCTGCAGCATCGCGGGCCAAACGACCGCGTGCAACCGCGTGATGTCCTTGCCGATGACGTGCAGTTGGGCCGGCCAGCGATCACGATAGCCGGCGTCAGGGTAGCCGGTCGCCGTCAGATAATTGGGCAGGGCGTCGAACCAGACCCATGTGCCCTGTTCGGCCGCGCCCGGGTCGGCCGACTGCAGCGGGAAGGGAATCGCCCAGCTGAGCCGCGCGCGCGAGATCGAGATGTCTTCCAGCCCCTGCTCGAGCAGCGAGCGGATCTCGTTGCGCCTCGTCTCCGGCTGAAGAAACTCGCGGCGCTCTTCGATCAGCCGCGTGAGAAAGTCGGCGTACTTCGTGAGCCGGAAAAACCAGTTGCGCTCTTCGGTCCACTCCAGCTCACGGGTCGGGTGCTCGACGCAGCGCCCGTCGACGATCTCGTTGTCGCGCTTGAACAGCTCGCAGCCCACGCAGTACCAGCCCTCGTAGCTCTTCTCGTAGAAGTCGTCGGGGTTGTTGTCGTGGATGCGCTTGATGAGCGCGCGCACGCCCTTCCGGTGTGCTTCGTCGGTGGTGCGGATGAACTGGTCGTGCGAGATGTCCAGCCGCCGCCACATCGCCTGGAACTTCGCCGCGATCTCGTCCACGAACTCCTGCGGGGGAATGCCGCGATCGGACGCGGCCTGCGCGACTTTCTGCCCGTGCTCGTCCATCCCGATGAGGAAGTGCACGTCGTCGCCCCGCATGCGGTGATACCGCGCGATCACGTCCGCGCCGATCTTCTCGAACGCATGGCCGTGGTGCGGGTCGCCGTTGGCGTAGTCGATGGCGGTAGTGACGTAGAATTTCGCCACTCACCCGCCTTGCTTGGGGCCGCGATTCTTGCGACCGCCGCGGCGGCCCCGCCGCCTCCGCCGCGCCGCTTGCGCGCCGTCATCGCCGGCGTCGCCGGCGTCGGCCGGCGGCTGCGCGCTGCTGTCCAACACTTCGGTCGCGCCAGCCGGCTCCCCGGGTCCGCTTTCCTCGGCGATCAGCTCTTCCACGAGCGCGAGATCGTCCGCGACCTCGGCCGACTCCATCGTTTCCGCCGCGGCCATCGCCACGGACGGCGACACGAATCCCGTCTCGAGCGAGAACTGCGCGAGCGGCAGGACGCGCTGCTCCCCCTCGAGGGCGCGGAGCGTGACGCGCTCCTGGAAGATGTCGTTCGCGATCACCTTCTCTTCGCCCTTGGACGTCTTGAACGTGCGACCTTCCTTCGGGAAGCGCTTGCGCGCGGTGACGTACATCTCGTGCTCGTATCGCAGGCAGCACATCAGCCGGCCGCACGCGCCGGAGATCTGCGACGGGTTCAGTGACAGCCGCTGGTCCTTGGCGACGCCGAGGTTGACCGGGCGCAGTTCCGGCAGCCAGGACGCCGAGCAGTACTGCCGGCCGCAGCGGCCGATGCCGTCCAGCCGCTTGGCCTCGTCGCGCACGCCGATCTGCTTCAGCTCGATGCGCGTCTTGAACAGCGACGCGAGGTCGCGCACGAGGGCGCGGAAGTCCACGCGCTTCTCGGCGGTGAAGTACAGCGTGAGCTTGCGCTTGTCCCACTGCCACTCCGCGTCCGAGATCTTCATCTGGAGTCCGGCGCCGCGCACTTTCTCGGCGGCCTGCCGGCGCGCGTCGGAGCTGAGCTTCTGCATGCTGCCCGCCTGGCGCACGTCGGCCTCGCTCGCGAGTCGCAGCGCGCGCCGCGCCGGCGCCGCGGGCTCGCTGGTCCCGGGCGAATAGCCGCAGCCGTGGGCGCAGCCGCGGCTACGCTTCTCCGCGAGTTCGCCGGTGGCGTGCACGTAGCCGAAGTCCTCGCCGCGGTCGGCGTCCACGATGACCGGCGCCTTGAGCGGCGGCGGCTCGGGCTCGGGCCACTCGAAGAACTCCTTTCGATTGCCGGGGAAGGCGACTTCGATGAGATGGCTCATGGGAGTTATCAGTGATCAGTGATCAGTGATCACCACTACTCGCTCCATTGCCCGATGCGCAGAAATTTCTGTCTTCGGCGCCGAACCAGCTTCTCCGGCCGGTACTTGCGCAGCTCCTCGAGGTGGCGCAGCAGCGCTTCCTGCACCGACGCCGCGGTCGCTTCATGGTCGGCGTGCGCGCCGCCGGCCGGCTCCGGAATGATCTCGTCGATCACCTTGAGCGGGAGGAGGTCGGGCGCCGTGATGCGCAGGGCGGAAGCCGCGCGGTCGCGCAGCTCCTGGTTTTTTCCGTCCGCCTTCCACAGGATCGCGGCGCAGCCTTCGACCGTGATCACCGAGTACACCGCGTTCTCAAGCATCAACACGCGGTCCGCGACGGCGAGTGCGAGCGCGCCGCCAGAGCCGCCTTCGCCGATGATGGTCGCCACTATCGGCACCATGAGCTGGCTCATCTCGAGCAGGTTCCGGGCGATCGCTTCCGACTGGCCCCGCTCCTCCGCGCCCAGTCCTGCCCAGGCGCCGGGAGTGTCCACGAGCGTCAGCACCGGGACGTGGAACTTCTCCGCCAGCTTCATCAGGCGGAGCGCCTTGCGGTAGCCCTCGGGGTGTGGCATCCCGAAGTTGCGCTTGAGATTCTCCTTGGTGTCGCGGCCGCGCTGGTGGCCTATGATCATCACCGTCTCTCCGTCGAGCCGGGCCCAGCCGCCGATGATGGCGGCGTCGTCGCGGAACGCGCGGTCGCCGTGCAGCTCGATGAAGTCGGTGAAGATGAGCCGGATGTAATCTTCGGTGAACGGGCGCTTGCTGCTCCGCGCTACCTGCACGCGTTGGATCGGCGTCAGGTTGCGGTACACCTCGGCGCGCATCTCCGCGAGCTTGGACTCGAGCGTGGAGACTTCCTCGTCCGCGCTGAGCTGGCCGTCGCCAGCCGCCTCTCGCAGCTCCTCGATCCGCCGCTCCAGCTCGGCGATCGGCTTCTCGAACTCCAGACCCACTCCCGTCATGCGCTGGCCCGGACGACCTTGACGCGGTCGTTGCCGACGAGTGCGCGCAGCTCGGAGATGGACGGCCCGTCGGCCGAAATCGTGAACGTACGCGACCTGAACGCCGCGCGCTCGCCGTTACCGTCGCTCCAGCGGATCTCGACCGGCGCCGAGCCCGGATGATGGCCGATCACCTCGCGCAGCTCGTCGGCGAGCGTCGGCGTCGCGTGCTGCCCCAGCGTGAGCTCGAGCTGCACGGCCACCTGGCCGTCGGCCCGCAGATCGGTCATCGGCTTCACCGACTCCACGACGAACAGCGGGTTGTCGGCGGTCTGATCGCGCCGCGCGTACGCGCCGCGCAGGACAACGGGCACGTCGGTCCGGAGCTGGGTGGAGAGCGAGGCCCATTTCTCGGGGAACACCATCACTTCTGCGGAGCCCGAGAAATCCTCGATCACGAGCCGCGCGAACTCCGCGCCGGTCCGCTTGCTCATCTGCTTCTTCACCGAGGTCACGACGACGCAGAGCGACATGGTTTCGGGAACCCACGTCCCGAGATTCGACACCGTGTGCGTCGAGAACAGCTCGGCTTCCGCACGGAACGGGTCGAGCGGGTGTCCCGAGATGTAAAAGCCGAGGATCTCCTTCTCGCGCGTGAGCCGTTCGCTCTCCGTCCACGGCGCGACGGCGGGCAGCTGCCGCGGCGCGCGCACGTCCGTGCTCTCGTCCTCCGCCGGCCCACCGAAGAGCGATACCTGCCCGGTGCGGGTGTCGTCCTGGTGGAGCGAGCCCTCGCGGATCGCCGCGTCCAGGCCGGCGAAGACCTGCGCCCGGTGCGCGCCCAGCGAATCGAGCGCGCCCGCCAGCGTGAGCGCCTCGAACACGCGCTTGTTGCACACGCGCAGGTCCACCCGCTCGCACAGGTCGTACAGTGACTCGAACGGCTTCTCGCCGCGAGCCGCCAGGATCGAGTCGATCGCGGCGTGGCCCACGTTGCGCACGGCGCCCAGCCCGAAGCGGATCTTCCGCTCGCCGACCACGGTGAACTTGTAGCCCGACTCGCTCACGTCCGGCGGCAGCACGTCGAGCCGCATGTCGCGCGCTTCCGCGATGTACTTGACCACGCTGTCCGTGTCGCCGATCTGCGACGACAGGAGCGCCGCCATGAACTCGGCGGGGAAGTGCGTCTTGAGCCAGGCGGTGTGGTAGCCGATGATCGAGTACGCGACCGAGTGCGACTTGTTGAAGCCGTACCGGCCGAACGTCTCCAGCTGGCCGGAGATCTCCTCGATGATCGAGCGGTCGTAGCCGCGCGCCACGGCCTTCTCGACGAACTTGCCGAGCTCCTCGCGGATCAGCTCCGCGTCCTTCTTGCCGACGGCCTTCCGCAGCACGTCGGCTTCGGCGAGCGAGATCCCCGCGAGCGTCTGCGCGATCCGCATCACCTGCTCCTGATACGTGATCACGCCGTACGTCGGCTCGAGGATGTCGCGCAGCTCGGGCAGCCGGTACGTCACCGGCTCCTCGCCCCGTTTCCGCCGGCAGTACACCTTGTGCATTCCCGCGTCGAGCGGCCCGGGGCGCATCAGCGCGTTGGATGCCACCAGGTCGTCGAACCGGTCGCAGCGCATGTTGCGAACCATGTCGGTGGCGAGCGGCGACTCGAACTGGAACACACCGGCGGTCCGCCCGCTCCGCAACATGCGGTACGTCTCGGCGTCGTCGAGCGGCAGCGTCGCGAGGTCCGGCGCCGAGCCGGTGCGCGCGCGGATGGATTTCAGCGTGTCGTCGATGACCGTCAGCGTGGTGAGGCCGAGGAAGTCCATCTTCAGCATCCCGACCTTCTCCAGCGCGTTCATGTCGTACTGCGTGACGACGATCGTGTCGTTGTCGGACGCGAGCCCGGCGGCGCCCTTGGACGCTGTGGTGCAGACCGGCACGTAATCGTCCAGCGGGCCCGGCGCGATGACGACGCCCGCGGCGTGCACTCCCGCGTGGCGCGACAGCCCTTCCAGCTTGACCGCGTACTCGAGCAGCTCGCGGTAGCGCGCCTTCCGCTCGCGCGCTTCGCGCGTGTCATCGCGCGATTCGGCGTACAGCAGCCTGACCTCGGGAACGCGCTCCATCGCCTCGCGCACGGTGAGCGAGAAGTTCGGCGCGTTGGGGATCAGCTTCGCGAGATCGTCGGTCTCCTTCGGCGTGAACCCGAGCGCGCGGCCCACGTCTTTGACCGCCGCGCGTGACTTGAGCGTACCGAAGGTGATGATCTGGCCGACAGAATCGCGGCCGTATTTCTGTCGCACGTACTCGATGACCTCGCCGCGCCGCTCGAAGCAGAAGTCCACGTCGATGTCGGGCATCGAGACGCGCTCGGGATTGAGGAAGCGCTCGAAGAGCAGGTCGAACTTGAGCGGGCAGACGTCGGTGATCTTGAGCGAGTACGCCACCAGCGAGCCGGCCGCCGACCCGCGGCCGGGGCCGACGGGGATCCCGCGGTCGCGCGCCGCCTTGATGAAGTCGTACACGATCAGGAAGTAGCCGGCGTAGCCCGTGCTGGTGATGACGCCGAGCTCGTAATCGAGTCGCTCTCGCACTTCCGCCGGGAGCGGGGCGTCAGGCGCTGAGCCCGGCGCGTACCGCTCGCGCGCGCCCTCGGTGGCGAGCCTGACGAGCAGCTCGTTCTCCGTCTCGACGCCGGGCGGAAGAGGGAAGGACGGGACCTGGTATTTCTTTGACAGCGAGATCGAGGATTCCTCCGCGATCCGTAGCGTGTTCTCCAGTACGTCCGGCCGGTCGGGAAAGCGCGCGGAGACTTCGTCCGCGCTCTTGAAGTAGAGCCCTTCGTCGTAGTGCATCCGGTCGGGCTCGGCGCGCTCGCGGCCGAGTCCGATGCAGAGCAGCACGTCGTGCGCGTCGTGATCTTCCCGCCGGAGGAAGTGCGAGTCGTTGGTCGCGACGACCGGGAGACTCAGCTCTTCCGCGAGCTGGAACACGCGCTCGTTGAGCGCCGACTGGTTGGGGCTGTCGTGCGCCTGAACCTCGAGGTAGTAGCGGTCGCGGAAGGTCTCCGCGTACCAGGATGCGGCTTCGCGCGCCGCGTCGTAATTGTCGTCCAGCAGCGCCGCCGCGACCTCGCCCGCCATGCACGCGGATGACACCACGATCCCTTCGCTGTACTTCGCCAGCAGCTCGCGGTCCACGCGCGGCTTGGCGTAGAAGCCCTCGGTGTAGGCGAGCGACGAGAGCTTGACCAGGTTCTTGTAGCCCACGGCGTCGCGTGCCAGCAGAACCAGGTGGTAGTAGGGCTTCGAGCGGAGGTCGGTGCGGGCCTTGAGCCGTCTGTCGCCCGGCGCTACGTAGGCCTCCATGCCGATGATCGGCTTGATGCCGGCTTTCCTGGCCTGCTCCTGAAAGTCCCAGGCCCCGTGCAGGTTGCCGTGGTCGGTGATAGCGAGCGCCGGCTGTTCGAACTCCAGCGCCCGCGATATCAGATCGCCTATCCGGTTAGCACCGTCGAGAAGGGAGTATTCCGAGTGGCAGTGTAGATGGACGAAGGACACCCGGGAAATCTACCTTCCGCCCTCGCGCCTCAGGTTGGCACAGGTCAGCACGTTGTTGAGATTCTGGCCGCCGAGAAAGACGTTCACGTGGAACGTGCCGGTCTCCGGCATGGTCAGGGGCATCTCCGCGTCCAGGTCGGCGCGGCCGCTTGTCCCCACTTCGAGCACCGGGAAACGCTCTACGCCGACGATCGGGAGCGTGCCCGAGCCGCAGCGGCCGGTATGGATCGCCCACTGGAGCATGCGGGAGCTCTGGATCGGGGTCGAGACGTTCATGCGGACGCGCATCCTGCTCGGGCCGATCTGCGCCAGGAAGACCGAGCCGTACGCCTTGTTCTGCGCGGTCGGCGCGGCCATTCCCGTGCGCTGCTGGGTAGGCTGGAGCGTCCCGGAGTACCGGATCGTCGTCGCGGCGGCGCCGAGCGCTGCCGCCCGGTCACCCGTGCTCGCGGTGCCTGTTTCGACTACGGGTGGCGCGCTCGCGCATCCCCCAAGGGCGGCGATCGAGAGAAGCGCGGCGGTCAGCTGTCGTGGATGCATATTCACCTGCGGAAGTTTTTGTGGAAGTGTGACCAAGACGGTTACGTGCTGCTACCCCTTACGACTAGGGTTGGTACCAAAGCTTGTCAATCAACTCAGCGCCCAAGCCACGGAAACGGTTATCCAGAGCGCGGTACGCGTTGTTTCTCGCCTTCACCGTTGCCGCCCCCTTACTGCTTTTCGGCATCATCGAAGCGGGCATGCGCCTGGCTCGCCCCGGCGGTGGCCTGCCCCTCTTTCGCCAAGCGACATTCGTCCCGGGTGATTACGTGACGGCGAACCCGGAAGTCGGACGCCGCTGGTTCGCCGCCATAGATCAGCCGCCGGCCCCTCCGCCGGAGCCGTTTCCGCGGGAAAAGCGCGGCGGCGACTTCCTGGTATTCGTGCTGGGCGAATCGTCGGCGGCAGGGTTTCCGTATCCCCGGAACGCGGCCTTTTCACGTCTGCTGCGTGACGTGCTCGGGGATATGCTGCCGAATCGCCGCGTCGACGTGGTGAATCTCGGCATCGCGGCTACCAACAGCTTCGCTATTCTGGACATGGCACGGGAGGTCGCCGGCCGCCGGCCTGACGCGGTGCTGATATACGCGGGTCACAACGAGTATTACGGCGCGCTCGGCGCCGCGTCGCGCGTGAGCGTTCCGGGCGGCACGGGCGCCGTCCGCCTGTACCTCAAGCTGCTGCGGCTGCGGGCAGTGCTCGCTCTGCGCAACGCGCTGGTCGCGCTTCGCGCGCGCGACGGTGCGCCCGCGAGCGATCTCGAGGCGGCGAGCCTCATGGAGATCCTGGCGCGGGATCGCCAGGTCCCGCTCGATGGGCCGGATTACCTTCGCGGGGTTGAGCAGTTCGAAGCGAACATGGCGGGCATTGTGCGGTCTTTCGCGCGCGCGGGCGTTCCGGTGTTGGTGGCAAGCCTCGGCAGCAATCTGAGGGACCAGCCGCCGTTCGCCGCGGAAGCCAATTCCCGGCCGGGCGGGGCCGATTCGGCTTTCGCCGGCGCGCACTCCGCCCTGGGGCGCGGCGATACGGCCTTGGCGCGGACGCTGTTCGTCCGGGCGTGCGAGCTCGACGTCGTCCGGTTCCGCGCGCCCGAAGAGTTCAATGCGGTGATTCGGCGTGTAACGGCGGTTCCCGGAGCGACTTATGTCCCCGTTGCCGAGCGTCTGGCTTCGGAGTCGCCTGCCGGGATCGCCGGGTCCGGCTTCTTTCTGGAGCACGTGCATCCCAACCTCGCGGGACAGGCTTTGATCGGGCGCGCTTTCTTCGACGCGATGCTCTCCACCGGCATCCTCGGTGCGGCGGCGGACACGTCCCGCATGCGAGACTGGAGCGAATACGTGCGCGGGACCGCCGTCAGCGAGTTCGACCAGCGGGTCGCGTTGCACCTGGTGCGGACGCTCACCTCGCGCTGGCCGTTCGTGCCGGTGACGAGGCAGACGGATTACCGTGCCGGCTACGTGCCGATCGATCTGCTCGACAGCCTCGCTTTCGCAGTATCGCGCGGCGCCCAATGGGAGACGGCGAAGCTCCAACTGGCCGCGGACTACGAGCGGAGACTGCTGTTCGACTCCGCGGCGTTCGAGTACGGCGGGCTGGCGCGCGATGCGCCGCAGTTCGACGAGCCGTTGCGGCTACAGGCGCGGGCACTCGCGCAGGCGGGCAAGCAAGCCGAGGCGGACGCCGCGATGCGGCGGGCCGTGGAGCTCCGGCCGAGCGCGCGGGGCTTCGCGGAACTGGCGGTGTCGGCGATGAATCAGCGGAATCCGTCTGCAGCGATCCCGTTGTTTCGCCGCTCGCTTGCGCTCGATTCGAACCAGCCGGACGTGTTGTATCAGCTCTCGCTCGCCTACGGAATGACGCGGGATCTGCCGAACGCGCGGGCCACGGCGCTCCAGCTTGCGCGGCTGAGTCCGGGATATCCTGGGCTCGCGGAGTGGCTCAGGACTCTCGGGCTGTCTCCCTGAGTCGGATGACGCCTCGCTTGACCGCCGCCTCCCAAAGCAACATCTGTTGATCAGCAGGGTCTTAGTGTGATTGGGGGTGGCCCATGTCTGATTGCTCGTCCCGGTCCGTTCGGCGGACCACGCTATCCGTAGTCGTACTCCTCGCGCTTTGGGCACAGGTGCCGGCGGTGGGGGCGCAACAGTCGTTCGGGGGGGTGAGAGGCGTCGTGGCCGACTCCCTCGGGGGCGCCGTGTACTCGGCGCAGATTGTGGTCGCCAACTCCGACCTCCGGACCGAGAGCAACGCGGCGGGTTCCTTCCGGCTGCCCCGGGTTCCGGCGGGAGAGATACGCGTACAGGTTCGGCGGCTTGGTTATCGGCCGTCCACGTTCGTTGTTCGGGTCGAGCCCGGGAGGGAAACGGAGGTCAACTTCCGGCTGGCCGCGCTCCCCGAGCTGCTTCCACCGGTAGAGGTGACGCGGCGGCCCGACATCTCCGACCGGCGACTGGCCGGCTTTCATGCTCGCAAGGAGCGGGGCACCGGCCACTTCATTACGCGCGATTACATAGACCGGCATGATTCGCCGCGCTTGGCCGACATCTTACGTCGCGTGCCGGGCCTGTCCGTCAGACCGCTCCGGCGGGGCGGAGGCGGAACCACGGTAAGCATGCGGGGCAGCTGCCCCCCGCTCGTGTTTCTGGATGGATTCCCGGCGGCCGCGGGGGCGTTGGACCTGGACATCATCGATCTGGCCAGCGTCGAAGCGATCGAGATTTATTCGGGGATCTCGACGGTACCGGCGGAGTTCCACAGTGTGCGTGGGGGTGAGCGGTGCGGCGTGATCGCGGTCTGGTCCCGGCCGGCTCGTGTTCGACGGACCCGCCTGGGCAGCGCCAAGTCGGGTGAGCTGGAGCGCGAAGTCGCTTCCCAGAGGGTTTACACGGCTGATCGGGTCGACCAGCCCGCCATTCTCGCCCCCGGCACCGTGGAGCCGGCTTTCCCGGACAGTTTGTGGCGCGCTGGGGTGGGCGGCCGCGTCGTCGCCGAGTTCATAGTAGGGACAGATGGCTCGATCGAGCCGGGTTCCTTCGGGATAGCCTCCACGACGCATCCTTATTTCTCCGCGTCGGTTAAGGCGGCTTTGGAGGGCGCAATTTTCCGGGCTGCCAGATTGGCGGGCCGGAACGTCAGGCAGCTCGTCCAGGTGCCGTTTGTTTTTGATCTGCCACCTGTCCCCGCAGCCGGGCAAATCAACCCGTTCTAGCGGTCGATCTAGCTGCAGGGGCGGGCCAGGTACCTCTGGCTGGGATGTCCCCTCTTCGAGATGCGCTGAACATTACTCTTGCGAATGGTCCGGCCCACGGCCCATCTTGTTCGGCATCCACCCACGAACGGCAGCGATGGCCGTTCGTGCCGTGGCACATTCTCGAGCTGTCGGATGTCCACGCCGGTCACGTGTTGCCCACACGTGCAGTGCGCTGGTTTCGATTGTGCGAGGTTTTCGGCTTTCACCAGCAGTACCAGGGAGGAACGAGCATGACAAGAATCGCACGTACGCGAATCACCGTCCCGTTCATCGCGCTTTTGCTGAGCCTGTTTGGAGCACAGGAAGCGCGTGCGCAGGCGGCGGTCATCAATGGTAGGGTGACCAACGAACAGGGCGCGCCGATTCCGGGCGCCAACGTCGCTATACCGACGCTCGGTATCGGAGCGTCGGCGAACGCCAATGGCGACTATTCCTTCACCGTGCCCGATGCTCAGGCCAACGGTCAGACCGTCACACTGCAGGCGCGTTTCATCGGCTTCACGCCTGCGTCGCGGTCCATCACGCTTTCCGCCGGTACGCAGACGGCGAACTTCTCGCTCCGCGCCGACCCGTTCCGACTGGAAGAGGTCGTCGTCACGGGAGTTTCCGCGGCGACGTCGCGGCAGAAGCTCACGTTCTCTGTCGCCTCGGTGAGCGAGGACCAGATCAAGGAAGTTCCCGCGAGCTCCCCGATCGCCGCTCTTGCCGGTAAGGTGTCCGGCGCCAGGGTCGCCATCGGCCGCGGAAATCCCGGCGCGCAGCCGACGATCCGGCTCAGAGGATCGACCGGTCTTCGCGTGGGCTCCAGCACGCCGCTCATTCTTCTCGACGGCGTCATCAGCCGGGCGAACATCGCCGACATCGACGCGAACGACATCGAGTCCATCGAAGTGCTCAAGGGCGCGGCGGCCTCGTCGTTCTACGGTTCGAATGCGGCCAACGGCGTCGTCAGCATCACGACGAAGCGTGGCCGCGGCGTTCCGGACGGCAGCATGTCGTTCATTCTGCGTTCCGAGTACGGCAAGACGGAACTTCAGAAGTACGTCGAGCTGAACCGGAGCCACCACTACCTGACCAATCCGGACGGCGACTTCGCGCTTACTCCGTCGGGCGAAAGAATCCTCGATCCCGACGGGATCGCCGACAACCCGTATCTGACGACCGGCCCGAGCCGGTGGCGCAATCACCTGAAGGACTGGCTGGGAGACGGCAGCGTCTTTTACAGCAACAATTTCCAGATGGGGGCGCGGCGTGGGGCGACGAATTTCCACAGTTCCTACACCGCCGACCGCAACGGTGGAATTCTGCCGCTCACGTCCGGTCAGTTCCGGCAGAACGTCCGCCTGAACGTGGACCAGGGTATCGGTTCGCGGGCCGACGTTTCCTTCAGCGCTACGTACGGTGTCAACAAGAACGACTACAACCCCAACGGCGCACAGTCATGGTTTACGTTCATGCAAATGCCGCCGGAAATCGACCTTCGGAAGCCGTACCCGGATTCGGTCGAGTTCTATCCCAAGGTCCCATCCCCCAGCGCGCGGGACAACCCGCTGTACGCGTTGGCGAACCGGGAGTACACGCTCCGCCGCGAGCGCATCATCGGCTCCGCGTCGGCGCGGTATCGTCCGGTTGACTGGCTGCGCCTCGAGGCCAGCTACGGCACGGACCGTCTGAATGCGCGTGAGAGCACGTATGACTTCCGCGGCTACCTGAGCACGGTCGGTGTTCCGAGCGAGGGCTACATTCAGCGGGATACGGACAACAACGTCTCCGAGAATGCGGCACTGAACGCCACGGCGACCGGAAGGTTCGGCGGTGTGGTCTCCACGTCCCGTCTGGGGTATTCGTACGAAGAGTTCAACCAGAGCTTCTTCACGGCGTCGGGCAACAAGCTGAACGTCACCGGAGTGACCGATCTGGGCGCCGTGGACCCGGCTAACAACTTCGTAAACTCATTCGACGCGACGTCGCGCACGATCAACTATCTCGGATCGCAGGCGTTCGACATCCGCGATCGGTACCTGCTGGACTTCCTCTTCCGTAGCGATGGATCCTCGCTGTTCGGCCCGGACAACCGCCGCGAGAACTTCTATCGTGTCTCCGGAGCGTGGAGAATCAGCGAAGACTTCACGATTCCTGGCGTTCAGGAATTCAAGATTCGTGCGGCGCAGGGAACGGCGGGCCTTCGCCCGAGCTTCCTCGACCAGTACGAGTACTACTCCCTGGGCTCCGGAACCATCTCGAAGGCCCAGCTCGGCAACGTGTTGCTGAAGCCGGCAATTCAGACCGAGAAGGAGTTCGGCATCAACACCACGTTCGGCAGCCGGTTCGACCTGGAGCTGGTGCAGGCGAATCGCATCACCCGTGGCGCCTTCCTGAACATCCCGCTCTCCGTGGCGCAGTCGGGCGGCTTCTCGCAGCAGGTTCGGAACGCGGCCGACGTCGAAGCCAAGACCACCGAGTTCATGTTGCAGACCAGGGTGTTCGACCGGCCGACCTTTGGCTACTCGTTCAGCCTGACCGGCGACAAGACCAGCCAGAAGATCCTCAAGCTCGGTCGCGCGCCGTTCCGCGTTAACCCCGAGGGCGACCAGGGTCAGGATGCTTTCTACTACAAGGAAGGCGCGCCGCTCGGAATCATCTACGGCGCCAAGTGGGTCCGTAGCTTCGCGGAGCTGGCGGATGATCCCAAGCGGGCCATCAACCAGAACTGCGGCACCGTGGCGGCACCAGTCTTGTGCACGGAGAGTGACTACATCGTCAACGCTCTGGGTTACCTCGTTCGTAATACGCCCGCCGGCCGTAACGCGGCGATCCCGTACATCAATGCCGCTGGTGAGACCCAGCACATTATCGGTGACGTAAACCCCGACCTCAGCTTCGGGTTCGCGAACAACATCCGCTGGAACGCCTTCTCGATCTACGCCCTGTTCGACGGGCAGAGGGGTGGTGACGTGTACAACTTCACCAAGCAGTGGATGTTCCAGGATCACCGTCATGGCGATCTGGACATGGCGGGCAAGGCGGACGCCGACAAGGTTCCGCTGAACTTTTTCGCGGCCGGGTTGTACAACGGTCTTGTCGCGAACGACTACTTCGTGGAAGACGGCTCCTACGTGAAGCTGCGTGAGCTGTCGGTCGCGTACCGTCTGGGCGATCGCGCGTTGCAGGTTGCCGGTCTCAACCGGTTCGCCAGCGGCATCAAGCTGGCGCTCATTGGCCGGAATCTGCTGACGTGGAGCGATTACACCGGGTTCGATCCGGACGTCACTTCCGGCTCGGACTTCAACTTCCGCATGGACGGTTTCAAGTATCCCAACTTCCGGACATTCACTGGTCAGGTAGAGATCACGTTCTGATCTCTGCCTCGACCGAGGGAGCCATAAATGATTAGACTGAGAAAGCTTTACACGATGGTCGGCGCGGCCGCGCTGCTGGTTGGTAGCGGCTGTGGTGACCTCGAAGTAACCAACCCGAACAACCCGGACATCGTCCGGGCGCTGGCCTCTCCGGCGGACGTGCAGAACATCGCGGTTTCGTCCGTCAGGTCATGGTATCTGTCAAATACGCTGCCATTTGGCCCGGGGCGCCTAGATGACGCCGGCTTCGAAATGGTTTCGTCCGTGACGGCCGACATGGCGACGGGGAACTACGGTAACTTCGGCATGCGGTTCAACAATCTCGAGCCGCGTATCCCCTACAATAACAACTCGTCTGGCCCAGACCGCTGGGTTACCGAGAATCCATGGAACTACAACTACGCCGCTCTGGGAGCTGCCAACGACGCCCTTCGGGCGCTGACCACCGGGGGGATCGTCATCCCCGGCACCGGAAACACGGAGAAGTACAAGCATCTCGCGCAGTTCACGCAGGCTGCGACCCTGATGAAGGTCGGGCTCGTGTTCGACCAGGCCTTCATCATTGACGAGACGTTCGACCTGTCTGGCGCGCTCCCCGTGCTGCAGCCGTACGCCGACGTGTCGGCGGCCGCGCTGGCCAAGTGGGAAGCGCTGGCTACGGCCGCTGCCGGAACCAGCTTCACGTACGACCCCGCGGAGTTCCCGATACAGGGCGGTTTCAACTCGAGCCGTATGGCCCGTATCGCGAACACCATGGCCGCGATCACCATGGCTGCTACGCCGCGCAACGCGACGGAAGCGGCGGCGGTGAACTGGGCGAAGGTCGCTCAGCTTGCCGACAAGGGGATCGGAACCGGTTCGGCCGGCGCGCCGTTCGACTTCACCATCATGGGTGACGGCACGGACTGGTGGTCGTACCTGCTCCTGTACGGTAATCTCAGAAGCTGGGTTCGCATCGACCAACGCCTCATCAGGCTGATGGAAGAGCCGAAGACCACGGACGAGAAGTTCAACGGCACGATCAAGCCGGCCGGCACGTCGCCCGACGCGCGGTACACGTCGGACTTCCTCCACGTCGGGGGGGTCATCGGCGACCCGGGCCGCGGCATCTACATGCAGAGCCCGTGGTTCCACAAGCGGTATATCTGTTGCTCGTGGGAAGCGGCGACGCCGGGCCTTGGCCCGATGCCGTACGTCCTCGCGGCCGAGAGCGATCTCGTTCGCGCCGAGGCTCTCATCCGCTCGGGCGGCAGCAAGGTCACCGCGGCCGGGCTGATAAATAACAGCCGCGTGGGCAGGGGCCAGATGACGCCTCTGACCGGCGCGGAGTCGGACGCGGTGCTGCTTACCGCGGTTGACTACGAGCGACAGGTCGAGTTGCTGTTCACGAACGGTAACGATCTGTTCTGGGCGCGGCATGGCCTGACGGACAGGCTCCAACCGGGTACGTGGCGCCACCTTCCGCTTCCTGCGAAGGAGTTGGAGACGCTCGGACAGCAGATCTACACGTTCGGCGGCGCTGCAGAGAACCCGACGGGCATGTAAGCTCCACGCTACACGCAACACGGCCGGGTGCGCGTTCTTCGGAGCGCGCACCCGGTTTTTTTTGCGCGCGGCGCGCTAGAAGATCGAGTAGATGAAGGGCGCCAGCGCCGTTCCCTGGGCCAAAAAGAGCAGGCCGCTTATCAGGACCATCACCACGATGATCGGCGCCAGCCAGAGCTTCTTTCGCTCGCGCATGAACGCCCACAGCTCGCGGATCACGCTCAGCATCGACTCACCTCTCCCATTAGAACTGACGCTCCATCCGGGCCGGCGCCGGTGAAGGAGGACGCTCGTGCCATCCGGAGGCCAGCGCCTCGTCGCGCCCGGCTGTCAGCCTTCTCACAAGCGCCGTAGGCGTCAGGACCCCATAGTACACGATCGCCAGGAGGACAGGCGTGGTCACGCGGCCGATGGCCTCGCCGAAGCGCATCCACCCTGCCCGGACAGGCTCGAGCCGGCCCGGAACCAGCACACCCGCCAGAAAAGCGACCAGCGCCAATAGCTGTGCGACCGTCCGCACGGTGTCGGATCCCCGCCAGTACGCGACGCCGGCGACAACGAGGAAGCCGCCCATCAGCGTGAACGCGAACACGCGCCCGCTGTGTCGCAGCGCCCTGGCGGACGCCGTCCCGCGCGGGACCGGCATCAGTCGAGCGCGAGCACGGCGGAGCCGGCCGCCGCCACTGTTGCTTCGCTCTGCTCCGAGCGGCGGACGAGAAAGGGACCGATTACGAGAGCGTCCATCTTCGTCCGCGCGAAGCACGCGAACGCGTCCCGCGGGGTGCAGACGATCGGCTCGCCGCGAACGTTGAACGACGTGTTGACCACGAGCGGACATCCCGTCCTCGCGGCGAAGCTCGAGATCAACCCGTGAAACGCCGGATTGTCCCCCCCGGCGACTGTTTGCACGCGCGCCGAATAATCGAGGTGGGTGACCGCGGGGATGTCGGAGCGGACTTCGTGCACGCGGGCCAGCCCCGGGGCGCCGTGGGCGGGCTCGCGCCTGCGGGGTTGCGCCAGGGGAAACACGAAGGTCATGTAGGGCGAGGTCGCTTTAATGTCGAAGTAATCGCTCGCGCGCTCGGCCAGCACGGCGGGCGCGAAGGGACGGAACCCCTCGCGAAACTTGATCTTCCGGTTCAGCCGCGACTGCATTCCCGGCTCGCGGGCGTCTGCCAGAATGCTGCGCGCGCCCAGCGCGCGGGGACCGAACTCCATTCGGCCCTGGAACCAGCCCACGACCTCGCCTTCGGCCACCAGCCCGGCGGCCGCCTCGCCCGGGCTCCCGCCGGTCACTTCCCCGTACGACGCCCCGGCCTCGTCCAGCGCCGATCTGATCTCGTCGGGTCCGAACTCCGGGCCGAGTAGGGCCGCGGACATGGAGTCCCGGCCGTGGCGTGACGCTCTCGCGCGTCCGAAATACCGGTGACCAGCGAGCAGCGCGGCGCCCAAGGCGCCACCCGCATCGCCCGAGGCCGGCTGCACCCAGACCTCGGCGAAGGGGCCTTCGCGCAGAAGGCGGCCGTTGGCGACCGCGTTCAGCGCCACTCCCCCCGCCATGCACAACTTGTCGAGCCCCGTCCGCTCGTGCGCGTGCGCCGCCATGCGCAGCACGATGTCCTCTGTCACCACCTGCACCGAGCGGGCAAGATCCATCTCACGTTGGGTGAGGGGGCCCTCAGGGCGGCGCGGCGGGCCGTCGAACAGGCGGTCGAACCGGCGGTTCGTCATCCGCAGGCCGCCCCGGTAATCGAAGTATTTCTGATCCAGCGCAAACGACCCGTCGTCGTGGCGCCGCAGGAGCTGCGAATAGATCCTCTCCACGTACCGCGGCTCCCCGAACGGAGCGAGCCCCATCAGCTTGTACTCGCCGCTGTTGACCTTGAAGCCGGCCTGGTAGGTGAATGCGGAGTACAGCAGGCCCAGCGAGTCGGGGAAGCGCATCTCCTCCAGCAGCTCCATTTCCGCGCCGCGGCCGACGCCGATCGTCGCCGTGGCCCACTCACCCACTCCGTCGATGGTGAGGATCGCCGCCTCGTCGAACGGTGAAGGGAAGAACGCGCTCGCCGCGTGGGACTCGTGGTGCTCGGCGTAGAGCAGCATTCCGGCGTAGCCCCCGAGGCCATCGCGGATCTGCCGTTCCGCGAACAGCCGCTCCCTCATCCACAGCGGCCCGGCGCGACGGAAGGAGGCGAACCCCCGGGGGGCGACGTCCATGTACGTCTCGAGCAGCCGCTCGAACTTGAGCAGCGGCTTCTCGTAAAACACGACCGCCTCGAGATCGGCCGGCGTGATCCCGGCCGATCGCAGGCAGTACGCTGCGGCTCGCGCCGGAAACCGCTCGTCGCCCTTTACCCTGCTGAACCGCTCCTCTTGCGAAGCCGCAAGGACGTTGTCGTCACGAATCAGGCATGCGGCGCTGTCGTGATAAAACGCGGATATTCCCAGGAGGTATCCGCCCGGCACAAGCGGCCTAAGCGCCGAAGCGCCGCACCGTGATCTCCACCGTATCGGCCGCCGCCCCGGCCGTGCCGATCAGCTCGACCTGACCCGTGCTAACTCCGGTCACCGTAGCGCGATTCATCCTCGTGCCTCCGACCGTCGTCATCCCGCTGGTGAGGGTCGCTATGCTCGCATCGGAGATTGACCAGGTGACGAGGCTGTCGACGCGCACGGCGGCGAACGTGGCCGCCCTGCCCTCAAAATGAATGCTCTGGCCGATCAGAACATCGGTTACGGCACCCGCGACAAGAACCTGGGCCACTTCAGACGACCTCGGGTCGAGCTTATCGTCGCAGGCGAGCGTCGCACCCGTGACAAGCGAAACCGCCACGATCCGCACGAACATTTTTCTCGACAATTGTCTGCTCCGATGGGGTTCTTTGTATTATAAGAAAGGGTACCCGGGTTCGCAGGGGCCAACCTGCGGCGTCTCTCACGGACAGCGCAAGAATGGCACAGTTACCGAGATGCGCCCCTACCCCGAACCCGCGGCGGAGCGCTTCAGCGCGGCGTTCCGGTGGGGCGTTGCTGTTGACGGGCCTGGTGTTGATCCAGGGCTGTTATCTGGCCCGGGCGGCCGTCGAGGAGGCCCGGATCCTGGCCGCCCGCCGCCCCATTCCCGAACTGTTGGAGGACCGCACCGTCGCGGACTCGGTGAAGCTCAAGTTGCGGCTCGTGGTGTCCGCGCGCCGGTACGCGCTGGACTCCCTGGGGCTCGACGCGGGGGCGAGCTTTACGACCTATTCCGACATCGGCCGCGACACGCTCGTCCTGGTGCTCAGCGCGGCGCGACGCGACACGCTTGCCGGCTACAGCTGGCGGTACCCGGTCGTGGGGCGACTCCCATACCGGGGGTTCTTCGACCTGTCGGACGCGCTCGACGCCAGGCGCGAGCTCGAGGCGAATGGCTACGACACCTACCTCCGCACATCCGACGCGTTCAGCACGCTGGGTTGGTTCGACGATCCTTTGCTCAGCACCACGCTGCGCCACGACTCGCTGGACCTCGTGAACACCGTCATACACGAGATCACCCACAGCACCTACTTCCCCAAGGGGCAGGCCGTGTTCAACGAATCCTTCGCCAGCTTCGTCGGGGCGCGCGGCGCGGAGCGGTTTTTTCGGTCCCGTGGGTCGGTCGAGGCCGCGGCGATGAGCGACGCCGCGTGGCAGGATCAGAAGGTGCTGAGCTCTTTCTGGGCGTCCCTCTCGCGGTCGCTGGACTCGGCGTTCGCCGCGCATCCCGGGAGCCGGGAGAGGCGGCTGCTCGTGCGCGACACGGTCTATGCCAATGCGCGAGTCGCGCTGAGGGACAGCGTCGGACCGCTGCTCCGCACGATTGGTCCGTGGTACGCCGAGCGGGTGCCGCTGAACAATGCGTACGTGCTGGCGCGGGTGGTGTACGCGAACGAGCTGGCACTGTTCGATGAAGTCTATCGGGCGGAGGACCGCGATCTCCGGGCGACCATCACTCGAGTGATTCGGCTGGCGAAGGCGTCGCCGGGGGATCCGTTTAGCGCCATTCGAGAATGGGTGGGGGCGCTTGAAAAAGGTGACTAGTGATTAGTGACTAGTGACTAGTAACTGCCAAGACATAGGAACTACCCGAAGCGGCCGCGGAGAAGGGCGCGGAGATCGACGGTCGGGAGCTGGGTCTCGGGGGCCTGCTCAATTGGTGGGGCGGCCAGGGTGACGCGCTCCATCTTCTCGCGCACGCCGGCGTCGATGAAGCGTGAGAGCTGGGCGACGAAATAATCGGAGCCCATGCGCGAGCCGTAGCTGTTCAAGGGGTAGATCACCGCGAGGTGGTCACGCGCGCGGGTCATCGCCACGTACATCAGGCGGCGCTCCTCCTCCAGCTGCTCGGGGTCCGACAGCGAGCGCGAGGATGGGAACCAGCCGTCGAGCGCCCAGATGACGAACACGGCGTTCCACTCCTTTCCCTTGGCGGAGTGCGCGGTGCTCAGCACGAGGCAGTCGTCCTCGCTGCGGGACTTGTCGCCGACCAGGTCCTGCGTCGCCTGCGGCGGCTCCAGGGCGAGCGCCGAGAGAAACGCTTCGCGGTCGGGGTAGCCAGCGGCGATGACCTGGAGCTGGTCGAGGTCGGCGAGTCGCGGCTCCGCGCGGTCGTAACGCTCCTTGAGAATGCCGTCGTACATGGATCGCACGCCGGCGATCTCCGCGCTCACCGAACCCGCGTCGGCGCTCTCGCCCGTGCGCAGTCTGTCGAGCAACGCTACGAGGGCCGTGTGGGCCGCGCGCGCGCGGGCGGGCGGGTTGAAGCGGCCGAACGCGCCGGACTCCCACGCCAGGGCGGCCATCGAGTCAATCGCCGCGCGCGCCGTCGTCTCGCCGATGCCCGGCAGCAGCTGGAGGATCCGATACCAGCTCACTTCGTCGCGCGGGTTCTCCAGGATGCGCAGGAACGCGAGCACGTCCTTAACGTGCGCCGTCTCGAGGAACTTGATCCCGCCCCACTTCTCGAACGGGATCTTGCGGTTGGTCAGCTCGATCTCGAGATCCGCCGACATGTATCCCGCGCGGAACAGCACGGCCATGTCGCGCAGGTTCATTCCCTCCTCGTGCAGCTCGAGGATGCGGTCCACCACGAAAATGGTCTGCTGTTGCTCGTCGCGCGCGGCCACGAGCCACGGCTTCTCCCCGACCGACCGCTCGGTCCAGAGCTGCTTGGTGAACCGTTCCTGCGCCCGCGCAATCAGCTCGTTGGTCGCGTCGAGTATCTCCGGTGTGGAGCGGTAGTTCTGCTCGAGCGCCACGACCGTCGTGCCGGGGAACTGCCCGGGGAAATCGAGAATGTTGCGGAAGTTGGCGCCGCGGAAAGAGTAGATGCTCTGCGCGTCGTCGCCGACGACGGTGATGTTGGAGTGCGTGCGGCACATGCCGCGGAGGATGCGCGCCTGCAGCGCGTTCGTGTCCTGGTACTCGTCCACCAGGATGTGGTCGTACAGCGCGGCGATCCGGTCGGCGAGCGCCGGCGCTTCCTCCAGCAGCCCCGCCCAGAACAGCAGCAGGTCGTCGTAGTCCACGAGGTTTCGCTCGTGCTTCCGCTTGGTGTAATCACCGTAGATCTTGCGGAAATCGTCGATGTAGTCGGTGAACTGCGGGTACTCGTCGCGGATGATCTCCTTTATCTCGAAGCCCGTGTTCACGTGCCTGGAGTACACGTATTGCAGCGTCTCCTTCTTGGGAAACCGCTTCGCGCCTTTGGCGTAGCCGAGCTGCGCGCGTGAGAGCTGCATCAGGTCCTCGGAGTCGCCCTGATCCATGATGCTGAAGTCCTTCGGGATTCCGGCGCTCTCGCCGAAGCGCCGTAGCAATCGGTGCCCCGTGGCGTGGAACGTTCCGCCGTGCACGCTGCGACTGCTCCCGCCGGCCAGCCGCTCCGCGCGCGACAGCATCTCCTGCGAAGCGCGGCGGGTGAAGGTGAGCAGCAGGATTCTCTCCGGCCTGACGCCGCGCTCGATGAGATGCGCCACGCGATACACCAGCGTGCGCGTCTTGCCGGTGCCGGCGCCAGCGATGATCAGCAGCGGGCCGTCGCCGTGCGTCGCCGCCGCGGCTTGGACGGGATTGAGGTCGGCGGCGAGGTCGCTCCGTGCCGCCGCGGGATCGGCGACGCGCGCGCGGCGCTGATAGGTGCGCGGTATATCGGTCACTTCTCAAAATATACGGCTGCACCCGATGTGCAGACCTTTGACAGACTCAGCGTAACTGACCTGGCGACACCGATACCGGGGTGAGCTCGAGGAGCTTTGCGAGCGCGTTCGTGACCGTCTTCGCGACGCGCTCGAAGGCCACCTCGCCCGCGGGCAGCTCGCGCGCGATCGAGGTCATCGTCACGTCCTGAATTCCGCACGGGACGATCAGGTCGAAGTACGAGAGGTCCGTGGTCACGTTGAGAGCGAAGCCGTGCCACGTCACCCAGTCGCGCGCGTGGACGCCTATGGACGCGATCTTCTTCCCGCCCGTCCATACGCCGGTGTAGCCGGTGTTCCGCCCCGCGGCGATTCCGAGCGCTTCCAGCGTGTCTATGAGCGCCTGCTCGACCGTTCGCAGATACCAGTGCAGATCCTGCTTGTGCCGCTTGAGGTCGATGATCGGGTAGCCGACGAGCTGTCCGGGGCCGTGAAACGTCACGTCGCCGCCGCGCTCAACCTCGAACAGCCCGACGCCGCGCAGCTTCAACAGTTCGGGCGACGCCGTGAGGTGCGCGTCCTTGCTGGACCTTCCCAGAGTGACGACGGGCGGATGCTCCACGAGCAGCAGCACGTCCTCGGGAATCTTTCCGGAGATGCGATCTGCGGCCACGGCGCGCTGCAGCTCCAGCGCTTCGCCGTAGGGCATTGTGCCGAGCGCGGCGGTCCAGAGCTGGGGCATGTTGGTGACTAGTGACTAGTCACCAATCAGGCGTGAATCAACCTGCCAAGCGAATCCAGCGCCGCTTCCGCCACAGCCTCCGCCAGCGTGGGATGAGCATGAACCGCGAGATCAATCTCCTCTACCGTGAACTCGTTCTCCCGCGCGACAGCCAGCTCGTGAATCAGCTCCGTGGCGTGCGCGCCGACGATGTGGGCGCCGAGGATCTCGCCGTACTTGGCGTCGCGAATGATCTTTACGAATCCTTCCGTTTCGCCTGACGTGCGCGCGCGGCCGTTGGCGGAGAAGGGAAACCTGCCGACCTTGTACTCGAGCTTCTTTTCCTTGCACTGCTGCTCGGTCAGGCCGATGGACGCGACCTCTGGATGACAGTAGGTCGCGTTCGGGATGTTGGAGTAGTTGACCCCGTGCGTCGCGTGGCCCGCCAGGATCTCCGCGAGCACCAAGCCCTCGCGCGAGCCCTTGTGCGCGAGCATCGGCGGGCCGGCCACGTCGCCGATGGCGTAAATGCCCTTCGCGCTCGTCTCCATCCGCTCGTTAATCTCGACGAAGCCGCGCTCGTTGATCTTGACTCCCGCCTCCTTGAGGCCGATGTCGTCGATGTTCGGCGCGCGTCCAGCGGCCACGAGCACCTTCTCCACTTCCAGATCGGTCTTCTTGCCGCCGGCCTCCACGCTCAGCTTCACCGAGCTCTTGCCGACCTTCACGTTGGAGATCTTCGCGCCAGTGATCACGTCGATCTTCCGCTTCTTGAACGCCTTCGTCAGCTCGGCTGAGCAGTCGGCGTCCTCGAGCGGGAGAATCACCGGCGCGATGTCTATCAGCGTCACCGCCGTGCCGAAGGCGTTGAACACGTCCGCGAACTCGCAGCCGACCGCGCCCGCGCCGACGATCGCCATTGTCTTCGGCGCCTGCTCCAGGACGAGCGCCTCGTCGGACGAGATGACGGTGGTCTTGTTGAGCTCGAGGCCGGCCTGCGGCAGGCCCTTCACCCGCGAGCCGGTGGAGACGACGATCGCTTTCTTCGCGTCGTGCTTCTCTTCCTTCCCGTCCGCGGTCTTGACCGAGACGGAGTTCTTGCCCGCGAGCCTCGCCGTGCCCTTGATGTGCGTGATCTTGTTCTTCTTGAAGAGGAACTCCACGCCCTTCGAGTTCTGCGTACTGACCGCGCGTGAGCGCTTCATGGCCACGGAGTAGTCGAGCTTGATCTCGCCGACGTTCACGCCGAAGTCGGCCGCGTGCTTCACGCGATTGGCGATCGAAGCCGCCTCGAGCAGCGCCTTGGCGGGGATGCATCCCCACAACACGCAGGTGCCGCCGAGTCCGTCGCGCTCGACGACCGCGACCGACATGCCGAGCTGCGCGCTGCGAATGGCGCCGACATACCCGGCCGGTCCGCCGCCGATGAAGATCACGTCAAAGGAAGACATAGCTGTTGGCTCTTGGCTGTTGGCTGTTGGCTCAGTAGACGAGCATGAGCGGATTCTCGATGAGACGGCGAAGTGTCTGCAGGAACTTCGCGCCCGTGGCGCCGTCAATGACGCGGTGATCGCAGCTCATCGTCACGGTCATCCGCTTGCGGATGGCGGGCGCGCCGTCCACCGCCACGACGCGCTCCTCCACGCCGCCGACGGCGAGGATCGCGGCTTCGGGCGGATTGATGATCGCGGTAAAGTGCTCGATCCCGAACATCCCGAGGTTCGACACGGAGAACGTGGCGCCCGTGTATTCGTCGGGCTTGAGCTTCCGGTCGCGGGCGCGCTTGGCGAGCTCGCGCGCCTCGCGCGATATGTCGGCGAGGCCCTTTTTGTCGGCGTCGAAGATGACCGGCGTGATGAGCCCGTCCTCGACGGCCACGGCCATTCCCACGTGCACGCGGTTGAAGTAGCGCATCTTGTCGCCGAGCCAGTGCGCGTTCACTTCCGGGTGCTGTTGGAGCGCGGTAGCCGCTGCCTTCAGCACGATGTCGTTGAACGAGACCTTGTACTGGTCGCCGAGCTCGATCATCGCTTCGCGCATCTCCGCGACGCGCTCGACATCGAGCTCGGCGGTGAGATAGAAAGTCGGCACAGGGCCGATGGACTCGGCGAGCCGGCGCGCGATCGTCTTGCGGATCTGCGTGAGTGGGATGTCCTGGTAATCACCCTCGGTGGAGATCTTCCGCTCGGCCACCGGAGCCGCGGCGCGGTGCGTGCCCGCCGCTGCCGCGCCGCGCTGCGGCTGAGTCGCGGCCTGCTCGATGTCGCGCTTGACGATGCGGCCGCCCGGGCCCGATCCCTGAATGCCTCCCAGCTCGACGCCGCGGTCGGAAGCGAGCTTTCGCGCCAGCGGGGAAGAGCGCACGCGATCGCCGGGCTCCGCCTGGCCTCCGCCGACCGCGGCACCGCGCGAATCGGTCGCGAATCGCTCCGCGCCTCTCCGGTCGCGTTCCTGCGGGGGCATTGAGGCCTCGCCCTGGGAGTGCGAGGCGTCTTCGGGAACGGAGGTTCGGCCGTCGGCTACGCGGTCCGCGGGCGGTTCGGCGGGCGCTGCAGCCCCTTCGGTCTTGCCTGCGCCGGATTCCGGCGCAGCCTCTTCTGGCTTGGCTGCCGGCGGCGCCGCGGCCCCGCCACCCGCCAGCTCGTCGATGTTCTCGTCGGCCGCGGCCACGATCGCGATCAGCTGGCCCACGGGGGCGGTGTCGCCCTCGTTGATCAGCCGCTTGCGCAGGACGCCGTCGCCGCGCGCGACCAGCTCCATCACGGCCTTGTCGGTTTCCACCTCGGCGAGGATCTCGCCGGACTTGACCGCGTCACCTTCGTTCTTCGTCCATTTGACGAGACGGCCCTCTTCCATCGTCGGCGAGAGCGCCTCCATCACGACTTTAGTGGCCATTGGCGATCACTCGAGGTACAGGACTTTGCGCACGGCGGCGGTCACTTTCTGCGCGTCGGGCTTGGCCGCGCGCTCCAGGTTCTTGGCGTACGGCATCGGCGTGTCGGCCTGGTGCACCCGCAACACCGGGGCGTCGAGAAAATCGAAGCACTCGCGCTGGATGTAATCCACCACCTGCGCGCCGACACCGCACAGCTCCCACCCTTCCTCTACGACGACCGCCCGATTGGTCTTCTTCACGGACTCGGTGATCGCGTCCACGTCCATGGGACGCACCGTGCGGAGATCGATGACGTCGATGGTGATTCCTTCCTTGGCGAGCGCGTCGGCCACCTGGATGGCGATGAGCACGGTCTTGCCGTGCGCTATGATCGAGCAGTGCTCGCCCTCGCGCTTGCGCTCGGCCTTGCCGAGCGGAATGAGAATCTCCTCACCCTCGGGGACCTCGCCCTTGGTGTTGTACAGCATCTCGCCTTCGAGGAAGACCACGGGGTTGTCGTCCCTGATCGCGCTCTTCAGCAGGCCCTTCGCGTCGTACGGCGTCGCGGGTGTCACGACCTTGAGGCCGGGGATGTGGGCGAGCCAGCTCTCCCAGGCCTGGGAATGCTGCGCGGAAAGTTGCAGCGCAGCCCCGTTCGGACCGCGGAACACCATCGGCATGGGGAACTGCCCGTTGGACATGTACAGCATCTTGGCCGCGGCGTTCACCACCTGGTCGATAGCGAGCAGCGCGAAGTTCCACGTCATGAACTCGATGACCGGCCGCAAGCCGACCATCGCTGCGCCCACGCCGATGCCGGCGAATCCCAGCTCCGCGATGGGCGTGTCCACCACGCGCATCGGGCCGAACTCGTCCAGCAGTCCGCGCGAGACCTTGTACGCGCCATTGTACTCGCCAACCTCCTCGCCCATCAGGAAGACGCGGTCGTCGTGCTGCATCTCCTCGCGGAGCGCCTGGTTGAGCGCATCTCTGTACGTCACGATGGCCATGGTTACTCCACCAGCAAGTGCGCGTACAGCTCTTCGAGATCCGGTTCCGGGCTTGCGTCGGCGAAGTCCCAGGCGTCCTGGACTTCGGCCTTGATCTCCTCGTCCAGCTTGGCGTAGGCGTCGTCGTCGATCTCTCCCGCCTCCGTCATGCGGTTGTGCAGCAGGATGATCGGGTCGCGTCGCATCTCCTCCTCGAGTTCGGCCTTCGTCCGGTACGTGCCGCTGACCGCATCCGACATCGAATGGCCCATGAAGCGATACGTACGCATCTCCAGGAGAGTGGGAGTCTTCTCCGACCGCGCGCGCTCGACCGCGCGCGACACGGCGTCGCGCACCGCGAATACGTCCTGCCCGTCGATGGACTCCGAAGGCATGCTGTACGTCGCCGCGCGCGCGGCCACGTCCTCGTTCGCCATGGCCCGCGATACCGCCGTCCCCATCCCGTAGCGGTTGTTCTCGATGATGAACACGGCCGGCACCTTCCACAGTCCGGCCATGTTCAGCGCCTCGTGAAACGCGCCGATGTTGACGGCGGCCTCGCCGAAAAAGCACAGGCAGACCTGGTCGCCGCCGCGGTACTTGATCGCGAAGGCGACGCCGGCGGCGAGCGGAATGTGGCCGCCCACGATGCCGTGCCCCCCGAGGAAGTTGATCTTGGCGTCGAACAGGTGCATGGAGCCGCCCTTGCCGCCGGAGCAGCCGTCGCGCCGCCCGAACAGCTCCGCCATGACCGAGCGTGGAGTCATTCCGCGCGCGAGCGCCTGGCCGTGATCCCGGTACGCGGTCACCACGTAGTCGTCGGGTCGAATCACGGAGAGCGCACCAGTGCTGATAGCCTCCTGCCCGATGTACAAGTGGCAGAAGCCGCCGATCTTGCCGAGCGCGTACGCCTCCGCGGAGCGCTCCTCGAACCGCCGCTGCAGCAGCATGGAGCGGAGGAATGCGCGGTTGAGCTCCGCGTCACCCTTCGAGCTGCTGGTTTTGCCCAGCTTCTTTGCCATTACGCCACGCCCGCCGATTGCACCTGCTCCCACGCGTGGTAGCTCGAGCGCACGAGCGGGCCCGACTCCACGTGACGGAAGCCTATCGCCATGCCCGTTTCGTACAGGTCGCGGAACTCTTCCGGCTTTACGTACCGGTCGAGCGGGATGTGCGAGCTCGACGGGCGCAGGTACTGCCCGAGCGTCAGGATGTCCACGTCCACCTGGCGCAGCTCGGCCATCGTCTGCTTCACTTCCTCGATCGTCTCGCCCATGCCGAGAATGATTCCGGTCTTCGTCGGGATGTGGGGCGCGATTTCCTTCGCTATCCGGAAGATGTTCAGCACGCGCTCGTAGCGCCCGCCCGGGCGGCAGCGCTTGTACAGCCGCGGCACCGTCTCGGTGTTGTGATTGTAGATCTCCGGACCGGCATCGAGCACCATGCGGATGCTCGTCTCGCTGCCCTGAAAGTCGGGCACGAGAACTTCCACGGAACAGCCGGGCAGACGGTCGTGAATCTGGCGGATAGTCTCGGCGAAGATATACGCGCCGAAGTCGGGGAGATCGTCGCGGTCCACCGAGGTGATCACGGCGTGCCGGAGATCCATGCGCGCGATCGCTTCCGCCACGCGCGCGGGCTCCGCGACGTCGTACGCCGGCGGGCGGCCGTGCTTCACCGCGCAGTACGCGCAGTTTCGCGTGCACGTGTCGCCGAGGATCATGAACGTGGCGGCGCCGTGCTCCCAGCACTCGCCCACGTTGGGGCAGCGCGCCTCCTCGCAGACGCTGTGCAGGTCGAGCTCCCGCATCATCTGCCGGAGCTTCAGGTAATTACCTCCACCCGGGGCGCGAACCTTCAGCCACGAGGGCTTCCGGTCGGGCAGCGCTTCCGATTTATGGCGTCCCAGAATCTGGTAGAGCGGTTGATTCAAAGCTGCGTCCCCGGGGTCGGAAGGCGGCACTGGATTTTCTGAATGTACCCTAGAACCTGTCCGGACGGTATCGTTCGACATTCAAATTTAGGACGTCCTCAAAAAGCAGATTCGCCACTATGTCGGCGGTCAGTGGGGCGAGCAGAATGCCGTTCCGGGAATGGCCCGTGGCGTACAGGATCCTGGGCGCCTCGGGGTCCGGGCCGATGAGCGGAAGCATGTCGGGAGTCATCGGTCGGAAGCCGGACCACGCGGCGGCCGGAGCCGCCGACGCCAGCACCGGGCAGATCTCCCCGGCTGCCGAACGCAACCGCGCGGTGCCCTGAGCGGTCGTCCCGGGCGTGAAGCCCACTCGCTCCGAAGTCGCGCCGGCGATGGTAGAGCTTCCGCGCGGGACGAGGTATCCGCGTGGCCCATATAGAGTGTGCCGGCAGGGCGCGGCCGCGAAGGATACGAGCTGCCCCCGCATCGGCTCGACGACCGCGGCGAGTCGCGCGCCCTCGATCTGCGCGGACCATGCGCCCGCTGCGATCAGAGCGTGGCTTGCGGAGTAGCGGGTACCATCCGCGGTGGTCACAGCGACCGATTCCGCCGTGGAAATAACGCCGGTGACGCGTGCGGAGTCGCGATTCACGAGCGGATTTCGCGATAGCATCGCGTCCAATGCGGAAAGCAGTGCGACGTTGTCCACGCAGCCGTCGCTTGCCGAGTACAACGCGCCTAAGGCGTGAGCCAGCGCGGGCTCGAGGGCGGTGAGCTCGGCGCGGTCGAGCCATTGCGACTCCGGATTGGCGGACTTCCGCAGCCCTTTCACTCCCGCCGCGGACAGCGCGACCTGAAGAATGCCGAGGCGGTTGAGCGGGACCTCGATGCCCGACCGCTCGCGCAGCCACTCGAGGTACGTCGGATACCGGTCTCGCGCGGCCAGCGCGAGCTTGTTCGCGGCGGCGTCCGCCCGCTCTACTGACGGAGCGAGCATCCCCGCGGACGCCACGGACGCTTCGCCGATGCTCGCGTGCTCGAGGAGGAGCACCCGGGCTCCGCGCTCGACCAGCGCGGCCGCGCAGGCCCTGCCGATGAGCCCGCCGCCGGCGATGGCGACGTCTGCGGAGTGAAACACTGGCAATCGGGGTTCGTATTTACTGTGACGAGCTAAAGGATTTGATTAGCCAACAGCTAATAGCCAATAGCCAACAGCTCTCTGGAGATTCACATGATCCGCACAATTCTGATGACCGGCCTATTCGCCATGCTGGGGCTGTTCGCGCTCGGTCTGGTGTTCAAGATCTTCGGCGGGTTGCTGGGTATCGCCATCTGGCTGGTCGTGATGGCGGTCAAGATAGCCGTCGTCGGAGCGATCGCTTATCTCGCGATCCGTGTGGTCAGCCCGGGAACAGCGCGGCGCCTGCGCGAGCGGTGGTCGGATACTCGGGTCAGCACATATTGAAATACGGTGACTAGTGACTAGTCGCTAGTCACTGCTAGCTGCCCGGTGTAAACGACCGCAGGTACAGGTTCAGCGATCCGAACGCCACCTTGGTCTTCAGCTGAAGCATCATCCGGCGGTCATCGTCGGACAGCCACAGCTCAGCTTCGCCGCCCTCCGCGAAGATTCCCTTGGTCTTGATCGTCGGCCGCACAACGATGGCGTTGAACGTCCCCGCTGGCACGACTATCCGCTCGCGTCGCAGCACGCGGACCCGTACCGGATTGCGATCGGGCCTGAAGTAGCGGTTGAACTCGTAGCTCTGCCCGACCTCGAGTGGAATGGTCCGGATGAAATACAGAAAGGATGCGTCGTCCAGCGGATTCGACACCGACGGGTGCTCCGTCGGGCTCTTGGTGACTTCCACGTAGACGGAGCGGTCAGGGTAGATCTCGAAGTGCCGCTCCCGGTCGCGCGACCCTTCCTGCAGGTGCTGCACAAAGCGCAGGGAAGACAGCGTTTCCGTGTCTATCCAGCTCTGGAGAATGTCGTCCACCTTGTAGAAGAAGGTCCCGCCCTGCACGCGGAAGTAAGTCTTGTACGCGGCGCGGCCGCGGATGTGACTGATCTCACGCACTTCCATCGTGCTGGTTCCGACCTTGACAGGACCGAATCGCACGTCGAACACCAGCTTCTCGCCGACGCCGAACGGGTGGTCCACAGCCGGCGGTGCTACGGCCGAGCCGATTCCGGTGAGGATCGCGAGCGCCACGGCGGCGATCATCGGGCGCTCCTGGCAGGGGACGCTTGCGCGACAGGCGCTTTCCAGTTGGCCAGGGCGAACTTGTACAGCTCGACTGCATCGCTGAACGGCTGCACCCTGCTCTCGCGCATGCGCACGTCGTAGCTCGCCGGAAGCGGAACGCTCTCGACGCGGCGCGCGACGCGCGACGCCGCCAGCAGAAGCTGGAGATTGGCGCCCACTCCCGGAGGCGAGACGAGTCCCGCACTGCCTCGCGCCGCGAGCAGGTCCTTGATCACCGAGACGCGATACAGCCGGAATCCGCTGAAGGGGTCGCTCACGCCGGTCAGCCCGGTGAACCGCTTCCCCAGCAGCGACTGCAGCAGCTTGAGCCTGCGAACCGGCTTCGGCAGCCCCGGCGACGCCGTGCGGTCCGCCACGACCACGTCCGCGCCACCCTCGAAGCGCCGCACGAGCTCGGGGAGCTGCTCGGGCACGTCGGTGAAGTCGGCCTGCATCACGATGATCGCGTCGCGCCTAGGGTACCGCGTCCGGCGCACCACCTCGCGGAAGCAAGCTTCGAGGGCCCCGGCATAGCCCGTCCGGGTCTTTCCGCCGATGACGGACAATGGCAGGACTTCCCTGTACGGCTCCAGCGTCTCCGCGGTGGAGTCGGTGCTGGCGTCGTCATACACGACGATCTCGTACTCCCGGGAATACTCCTGGAATACCGACCTTATCCGCCAGAGCAGGACTCCGACGGTCGGTGCTTCGTTGTAAGTCGGAATGCAGATGTATATCACGGCCTGGCGGGACTCCGGAGTAAACTTGATGTACGCGGAAAATAGTCCGATGAGCTACTTGATGTACCCTTGTAGGACGCCGAAGCTCCCTGCCGGCAACAGCCGGGCCGTTCCTCACGCCGCCTGCAATGACTGATCCTTCGAGACTCGTCGTTCTTCACCTCGATACGGAGCGTGGCTGGCGTGGCGGCGAGCGGCAGGCGCTGTGGCTGGCCCGGTCGCTCGCGGACCGCGGACACGTCTCCATGGTGGCCGCGCGCCCGGGCGAGCCGTTCGCGCAGCGCGCGGCGCAAGCGGGACTGACAGTGGTGCCGTGCGCGCCGGGATTCGAGTTCGACCCTGTCGCGGTGTTGGAGCTGCGCGCGGTCATCCGGCGCCGACGCGTGCAGATCGTGCACGCGCATACCGGGCACGCTGTCGCCCTCGCCGCTCTGGCTACGATCGGAACCGACGCGAAGACGGTCGTTACGCGCAGAGTTGATTCAGGCTGCGATCGAACCCTGGATCGCGTTGGATATACGGGCGGGCTGCCGCCATCATCGCGATCTCCCGGGCCGTCGCGAGCGCGCTTGTCGCCAGCGGAATCCCCGGGGATCGCGTCGAGCTAGTGCCGAGCGGAATAGATCTCACGCGAGTGTTCTCGCCGGCTACGCCGGAGACGCTCGCGCAGCTCGGCGTGCCGGCCGGCCACCCGCTGGTCGTCCAGGTCGCGCAGCTCGTCGGTCACAAGGACCCGCTCACCTTCGTGCGGGCGGTCGCGGAAGTCCGACAACGAATTCCGGACGTGCGAGCGCTGCTGGTCGGGGACGGGCCGCTTCGCCCCGTCGTGGAAGCGGAGGTGGCGCGGCTACGATTGACCGACGTGCTCCGGGTCACGGGCTACCGCACCGACGCCGACTCGCTGCTCGCGGCGGCCGACGTCGTGACGTTGAGCTCGAGGGAAGAGGGACTCGGCACGGTGATCCTCGACGCCATGTCCATGGGCAAGCCGATCGCGGCAACGGCAGGCGGCGGGATTCCCGAGACGGTGCAGCAGGGCGTGTCCGGGTTGCTGAGTCCGGTGGGCGACGCCGGGAAGCTCGGGTCGGACATCGCCTCGATACTCGAGGATTCGTCGCTCGCGGGGGGTCTCGCGGCAGGGGCGCGAAATCGCGCCGGGGATTTTTCGGTCGAGCGCACCGCGGACCTGACGATCCAGGTGTACCGGCGCGTGCTGGAGCACGCCTGATGGCTACACCGCCCGTACCACCTCGGCGAACGCCTTGAACAGCGGTCCCGGCTCCGCCCCAGGCTCCGCGCCGCGGTCCATCTCTTCCGGATGCCACTGCACGGCAAGCACCCACCAGTCGTCCGTGCTCTCCACGCCTTCGATGATCCCGTCCGGGGCGGTCGCGGTCACGCGCAGCCCGTCGCCCAACCGGTCGACGGCTTGATGGTGGAGCGAGTTCACGTCGAGGCGGGTGGCGCCCGTCGCGAGAGCGAGGATGGAACCCTTCTCGATCTCGACGGCGTGGAGCGCTTCATCCCGACCGCCGGCATGGCCGTCGTGCTCGAGGGCGTCCGGGCGCTGTGCCCGGATGTCCTGGATCAGGCTGCCCCCACATTCGACGTTGAGCACCTGTATCCCCCGGCAGATGGCCAGCAGCGGCAGGCGCAGCCGCCGCGCCGCGGAGATGAGCGCGATCTCCGTCGCGTCCCGCACCTGATTGACCGTGCCGAGCCCGGGATGCCGCTTTTCGCCGAAGTATTCGGGAGCGACGTCTTCTCCGCCGGTGAGCACCAGCCCGTCCACGCCCGCGAGGATCCGGTCGGCTGCGTGCGGGTCCGCCAGGGGCGGAACCAAGAGTGGTACGAGCCCTGCGTTCTCCACGGCGGTGAGATACGCGGCGTTCAACCGAACGCGGCGAGGCTGTTTCTCTTCCTGGATGGATGCCGTGATCGCGACGACCGGGCTTGTGTACAAGTGCTTCTCCCTGAGTACCATTGTGTGACCGCGCGCGTAACCGATCGGCCGGCCCGGCCCTGTCCGTGGTCGCGCCAGGCCCCTATATCGTATCCATGAGCGTTCACTTCGCGCGACCCCCGTGGTTGTCAGCCGTCGCCTGCTGCCTCGCGGCCGCCTTTCCGGCTGCCGTGCTTGCGCAGGCACCGCAGCGCGGGGCCGTTCCGTGCTCGGGGCAGGTCATCACGGCGACGGAAATCGACACCCGGCCGCCCTTTCCCAAGGGCGAAGGCACGATCATCGGGCGCACCGGGCGGGCGGCGAGCAAGCTGCATACGACCACCCGCGCCGAGACGGTCCTGAGGTATCTCGCGCTCGGGTTGGGCGACCGGTGCGACGAGCTGCGCCGCGCGGAGTCGGAGCGCATCCTGCGCGCCCAGCCGTTCATCTCCGAAGCGACCGTCGTCGCTCTGAGCGATGGCCAGGGCGGAGTCGTGCTGAGCGTCACGACGGTGGACGAAATCTCGCTGATCGTGGGCGGATCCATCTCTTCGGCCTCGCCGTACTTCCGCTCCGTGAAGCTTGGCAACCGGAACTTCTTCGGCGCCGGCCTGCAGGGCGAGGTGAGATGGGAGGACGGCCGCGAGTTTCGCGACGCGTTCGACGTTCGCATCACGGATTACCAGTTCTTCGGGCGCCCGTATCAGCTCTCGGCGGAGGCCGGACGCAAGCATCTCGGTACGGAGTGGTTGTTGGACGCGAGCCATCCCTTCCTCACGGACCTGCAGCGCATAGCCTGGCGAGTGGGGGCGGGCGAGCTGGACACTTACACGCGCTTCCGGCGTCCGGGCGCCGATCCCGTGCACATCGCCGTGGACCGGGATTACTTGGAGGCCGGCGGTATCGTCCGCGTGGGGCCTGTCAGACGGTTCCTGCTTACTGGAGGCTCGCTTACGCGAGAACGGATCATGCCCGGCGAAGAGCCGGTCCGGTTGGTCGCGGGCGAGCTCGTGGCCGACACGTCCAGCGCGCTGATCGGGCGTTACACGGAACAGCGGCAGGCGAGAGTGAACGCGCTGCTCGGCGTCCGCATGCTGAGGTTCATGGAGGTGACGGGTTTCGACGCGCTCGACGCCAGGCAGGACGTGCGCAGAGGCCTGCAGCTCGGGTTCGTGCTTGGACGCGGATTCACTTTCCTCGACTCCAAGAGCGACGAGGATTTCTTCGCGTCGGTCAGCGCGTACGCCGGCATGGGATCGCCGTCCGCGTTCGGCGCACTGGAGCTGAACGTCGAAGGGCGGCGCGCGGGGAAGGAGGACAACTGGAACAGCGTGTCGTCGAGCGGGCGGTTCGCGCTGTTCATGCGCCCGTTCCTCAGGCACACGGCGACTACGAGTCTGGAGTGGAGCGGCGGATGGAGATCGCGCGTGCCGTATCAGCTGACTTTCGCTTCGCGCGACGGAGGTTTGCGCGCGTACCGCGGCTCGCAGGAGGGGGGCGCGCGCCGGATGGTGCTTCGAACCGAGGACAAGTACGTCTGGGGCCGGTACAAGCAGTACGCGACGGTCGGTATCGCGGCGTTCGCGGACGCGGGCAAGATCTGGGCGGGAGACTCGCCTTTTGGCGTGGACACGCCGGTGCGATACAGCGTGGGCGTGGGATTGCTCGCGGCGGCCCCGCCGCGCTCGCGGCTGCTGGCACGGCTCGATCTCGCCTTTCCGATCAACACCGACGGCAAGCGGCACCCGGAGCTGCGCGTCACGGTCCGCGATTTCGGCCGCATATTCTGGAAAGAACCCAACGACCTGCGTGACGCTCGTGAGCGCAGCCGGCCCGCGAGCGTGTTCAACTGGCCATAGCTCTTTCCGGGTTGCGGGGGGTCCGTGCGAAGGTGACCCCGTGGGCGCGTGGACGGGTATCCCGTTTCGGCGCTACGCGAGCAAACTACGCTCGCTAAGACGCTCCCTGTGGGGACACCTTCCCCAAAATCCCCGGGGCGATCAGGCCTTGACGCTCTTCGTCAGGCGCTTGAGCAGCGGGACCAGGAGCAGCAGCAGGAACGCCGCTCCGAAGGAGGTCGCGACGGGAATCGTGAAGAACTGCGACTGGGAGGTGATGGTCTCGGTCTGCGCGGCGAGCCAGCCGCCCAGGTAGCTCGCGGCGGAGCTCGCGAGGAACCACGCGCCCATCAGCAGCGAGGCGAACTTGTACGGCGCCACCTTGGTGACGTAGGACAGCCCGACGGGCGACAGGCACAGCTCGCCCAGCGTGTGAAACAGGTACGCTATGGTGAGCCACATCGCGCTCACCTGGAACCCCTGATCCACCGAGCGGCCGGCGACGACCAGGAACAGGAAGCCCGTGCCGAGCAGCACGAGGCCGAGCACCATCTTCAGCGGAGTGGACGGCTCCTTGCCGACCCGGCCGAGCGACGTCCAGATGATCGCGAAGACGGGCGCGAACAACAGGATGAACAGCGGGTTCATCGACTGGAACCAGCTCGACGGCATCTCCCAGCCGCCGATGTTCATGTTGGTATGGCGGTCGGCGAACAGGTTCATGGAGCTGCCAGCCTGCTCGAACGCCATCCAGAAGAAGATCACGAAGAAGACGACGATGAACAGCGCGATCACGCGGTTGCGCTCTTCGCCGCGCGTGCCGGATATCGCGAGCACCGCTGCGGCCACGCCCATGCCGGCGATCGCCATGCGGATCGTGAGATCAACGGGGTGGATGTCGCCGGCTCCGAGGAACACGAGTCCCGCGCCCAGCGCGGCGCCGATCGTTACGGCCCACGGGTTCCACGGTTGCTCCATGGACTCCGCAGCGACGGCGGCCGCATTGTTCGGATCGTGCTTGACGTTCAGTCCGATTCCCGGCAGGTACCTGTCCCGCCCCCACATGTAGATGATGAGGCCGAGCGTCATGCCCACGCCCGCGGCGCCGAAGCCGTAGTGCCAGCCGACTTTCTGTCCGAGGTACCCGCAAATCAGTGGCGCGATGAACGCGCCGAGGTTGATGCCCATGTAGAAGATCGTGAAGCCCGAATCGCGGCGGGAGTCGCCTTCGGTGTAGATCTGTCCGACCATCGTCGAGACGTTCGGCTTGAAGAAGCCGGTTCCGATGACGACGAGCGCGAGCCCGAGATAGAACGGGATGAGCTGTCCCATGTCCTTCAGCGGGACGCCGTCGGGCGAGCCGCCGGGGCCGAAGGCGAGCACGAAGTGCCCGAGCGCGATGATGATTCCACCGATCACGAGCGAGCGCCGGGTGCCGATGATTCTGTCGGCGAGGTAGCCGCCGATCAGCGGCGTGAGGTAGACCAGGCCGGTATACGCGCCGTACAGCCTCGCGGCGTCGCCGTCGGGCCAATGGAGCGCGTTGACGAGATACAGGACGAGCAGCGCCCGCATGCCGTAGTACGAGAACCGCTCCCACATCTCGACCACGAACAGCAGCCCGAGGCCGCGCGGATGTCCGAACAGCGCGCGGTCGTCCAGTGCAGGCGGCCTATCGATGGTCGTAGCTCCTACGTCGACAATGCCCGACATGCTCTACCCTCGGTTTTCCGGTTAGTGGAGCGAAGCGAGGGGAAGATACAGCTTGGGCTCGTTCACGCCACCGGCACGTTGCTGCTCCTCCCACGTCACTGTCGTGGGCGGCTGCTTGATGCAGGCGGCGAAGTGGCCCGACTCCTTCTCCTCGAGCGGCGGAACGATTTTCGTACACGCTTCGTCCTTCGCCGGATGGTGGCACCGGGGATGGAACACGCAGCCGCTCGGCAGGTTCGCGGGCGACGGCACGTCACCCTGCAGCACGATGCGCTCGCGCTTGCGCGTAGGGTCGGGCACCGGCGCGGCTGACAGCAGCGCCTGGGTGTACGGCATCAGCGGCCGGCTGAACAGCGCCACGGAATTGCCGAGCTCCACGATCTTGCCCAGATACATCACGGCCACGCGGTCGGCGATGTGCTCGACCACCGACAGGTCGTGCGCGATGAAGATGTAGGTGAGGCTGCGCTCGCGCTGCAGATCCTGCAGCAGGTTGATGACCTGCGCCTGCACCGACACGTCGAGCGCGGACACCGGCTCGTCGCAGATTATCAGCCGCGGCTGCACCGACAGGGCGCGCGCGACGCCGATTCGCTGGCGCTGGCCGCCCGAGAACTCGTGCGGATAGCGCGACGCGTAGTCCGCGCGCAAGCCGACTTCCTCGAGCAGATCGCCGGCGCGCTTGTCCGCTTCCGCGCGGCTGGCGAGACCGTGGATCAGCATCCCCTCGCGGATGATCGCGCCCACTGTCATGCGCGGATTCAGCGAGGAGAACGGGTCCTGGAAGATTATCTGCATCTCGCGCCGCATCCGCCGGAGCGCGCCGCCCTTCAGCTCGGCCACGTTCTGGCCGGCGAATGTGATCTCGCCGGACGTCGGCTCTATCAGGCGGAGAATCGAGCGGCCGGTCGTCGTCTTGCCGCAGCCGGATTCGCCGACGATCGCGAGCGTCTCGCCGTCGTGCACGTCGAACGACACGTCGTTCACCGCGTACACGATCTCGGCCGGGCCGAACAGCCCCTTCCGCGAGCGAAACGCCTTGGTGAGGTTGCGCACCGAGAGCAGCGGCTCGCCGCTCCGCGCTCCGGCACCGTTTCCCACGGGCGGGGCGGTCATGACGCGTCGATGCTCCGCCGCGCGACGAGCGGCCTGTGCGGCTCGTTCCGCCGCTGCGGCTCTTCGGCCAGGTGACAGCGGCTCACGTGGCCCGGCCCGATGGGATACAGCGGCGGGTGCTCGTGCTCGGTGCGCTCCCACGAGTACTTGCACCGGTCGTGAAAGCGGCAGCCGGCCGGCCACGCGGTCGGTGGCGGCACGGTGCCGGGAATCACGTTCAGCCGCGCGCGCTTGTCGCCGACCCGCGGCATCGCGTACAGCAGCCCCTCGGAGTACGGATGGTGCGCGGACGTGAACAGCTCGGGCGTGGACGTCTCCTCCACCACCTCTCCGGCATACATCACGATCACGCGCTGCGTCATTTCGGCGATCACGCCGAGGTCGTGCGTGATCAGCAGCACGGCGGTGCCGAACTTCTCCTGCACCTCGCGCAGCAGCTCGAGGATCTGCGCCTGAATCGTGACGTCGAGCGCAGTCGTCGGCTCATCCGCGATGATGAGCGCCGGGTTCATCACCAGCGCCATCGCGATCAGCACGCGCTGGCGCATTCCACCGGAGAGCTGATGCGGGTACTGTTTTGCCCGCTGGTCGGGCGCGGGGATGCCGGTGAGCCCGAGCATCTCCACGGCCTTCTTCCACGCCTCGCGCCGCGTCGCGCCCGCGTGAATCCGCGCGACTTCGGCGATCTGGTCGCCGACGGTGAACACGGGGTTCAGCGCGGACATCGGCTCCTGGAAGATCATGGCGATCCGGTTGCCGCGGATCCGCCGCATGGATTCCTCGTCGAGCGCGATCAGGTCCTTGCCGTCGAATTCGATCTTGCTCCCCGCCTCGACTCTGCCGGGGGAGCGGATCAGCCGCATGATCGAGAGCGCGGTCACCGACTTGCCGCACCCCGATTCGCCGACGATCCCGACCGTCTCGCCCGCGTCTATGCTGAAGGACACGCCGTCCACCGAGCGCGCCACGGCGCCGCCGCCGGGATAGAAGTACGTGCGCAGATCCTTCACGGTGAGGAGCGGATTACTCATGCGCGTAGCTGTCCGAGTGTCCGAGCGCCTGCCGGAGTCCGTCGCCCAGAGCGTTCACCGCCACCACCGTCGCCACTATGGCAAGGCCCGGAAAGAGGGAGATCCACCACGCCGCCGTCATCAGCTCGGAGCCGTCGCGGATCATGTTGCCCCAGCTCGGGATCGGAGGCTGCACGCCGAATCCAAGGTAGGACAGCCCCGCTTCCAGCACGATGACATTGCCGAGTCCGATCGTCGCAAAAACGATAATGGGCGGGAGCACGTTGGGGAGCACATGGCGAACCGCGATGCGAAAGTCGTGCGCGCCCAGCGCCCGGGCCGAGGCCACGTAGTCCGTTTCCCGCGCCGTCAGTACCTCGGCGCGTACCAGGCGGCTGAGCTGGAACCAGCCCGTCAGGCCCAGCAGCAGCACCAGCCCGGTGGTGGACATCCGCCCCCACAGCGCCACGAGCGCCAGCACGAGCAGAACGCGCGGGATGGACATCAGGGCGTCCACCAGCCGCATCATGACCTCGTCCACGACGCCACCGAGGTAGCCCGCGGCCAGCCCCCAGGCGGCGCCCACGGTGACGGCCACGGTGGTCGCGAGGATTCCGACGATGAGGGAGATGCGCGCTCCGAACAGCAGCCGGGTCAGGACGTCGCGGCTGAACTGGTCGGTACCCAGCGGGTGCTCCGGTGACGGCGCGAGCGTGTTGCCGCCGACGATGTCCGGCTGCGCAAACGGATCGTACGGCGCGAGCAGCGGGGCCGCCGCCGCGGCGATCACGATCACGGCGAGCGCGATGAGTGCCACTCTCGTTCCCGTGCGGTCAAGCATCGCGCAGCCTCGGGTCGGCCACGCGGTAAAGCACGTCCGCCAGCAGGTTGCCGGCGGCCACCACGATCGTTCCGACGATCACCACCGCCAGGACCAGCGGGTAGTCGCGCGAGGAGACGGCGTCCACGGCCACGAGCCCCATCCCGGGCCAGGAGAAGATTTTCTCGACGAAGACGACGCCACCCACGAGCGCGGGCAGACTGGTTCCGAGCAGGGTGATCGAAGGCATGAGCGCGTTTCTGAGAGCATGCCTGCGGACGACGGTCCGCTCCTCGACGCCTTTGGCGCGCGCGGACCGGATGTAGTCGCGCGGCAAAACCTCGAGCAGCGCCGCGCGCTGGTAGCGCGCGACGGCCGCGCCCGCGGCAAGAACGAGAGTAGCGAGGGGGAGGACGATGTGGTGCGCGCGGTCGAGCAGCTGCGCCCCCGCTCCCAGATGCGGGTACAGCACGGCGTCCGTCATGCCGCCCACCGGGAACAGCGGAATCCAGTAGCTGAAGGCGAGCAGCAGCAGCAGGCCGAGCCAGAAGTCGGGAATCGAGAGCAGCACGAGCGACACGCCGCCGGCCGCGCGGTCGAACAGCCGCCCTCGCCTGCGCGTCTGCGCGAGCGCGACGGCGATGCCGGCGGTGAAGGCGAATACGAGGGCGAGCCCCACGAGCAGAAGCGTGCGCGGCAGGGAATCGCGGATCACCGCGACGACGGGCTGCTGCCTCGAGAACGACCAGCCGAGGTCGCCGCGGGCGAGGCGCGCGAGGTATCGCCCGTACTGCACGGGGAGCGGCTGGTCGAGCCCGTACGACGCCCGCCAGCGCGCGCGCACTTCCTCGGTGACGTTCGGGTTGTCGAGCGAGCCGGCGAATGGATCGCCGGGGGCCGCGTGAATCAGGACGAAAACGAGCGTTGCGACTGCGGCGACTACTACCAGTGTATGAGCGGCGCGACGCAGCAGAAACGCGATCACGTCACGGCGTCGGATTCAGACCGATGTTGTCGCGCGGGAGCCGTGCGGCGGGGTCTATCGTCCAGTCGGCGATGTGCGCCCACCAGGCGTCCCGCCGTAGAACGCCGGGCCGGATGCGGCTGTGCAGCGCGAGCATCGAGAGCGGCTCGTACAGCCAGACCGCGGGCGCGTCGCGGATGATCACCTCATACGCGCGGCGCATGTGGGCGTGCGCCTGTACGGGAACCATCGTGGACAGTGCGCTGTCCACGTGCAGGTCGAACTCCGGGCTCTCGTACGAGCCGAAGTTGGTTCCACCGGGAGCGCGCGAGCCGGCGGTGCCCCACGTCTGCCTGATCCCGGGCGCGGGGTCCAGCCGCCAGCCACCGAGGGCGGCGTCGAACGACCGGTCCTTCATGCGCGTCAGAAAAGCCGCGTTGTCGAGTGACTCGATCTCGACGGCGATGCCGAGGCTGCGCAGCTGCTCCTGGATCAGCACGGCCATCCTCCCCCTGTTCCGGCTCGACGTCGGCGTCACCAGCGAGAACGTTAGCTGCCCGCCGTTCCGCGCGCGCATGCCGTTGGTGCCGCGGCTCCATCCGAGCGAGTCGAGCAGCCGGTTGGCTGCCGTGGTGTCGTAAGCGATCCGCGGCAGGTCCGTGCCCGCTCCCATGTAGCCCTGCACCGTCGGACCGACTGCCACCTTCGCGAGGGTGTCGAACACATTGCGCACCATGGACTCGCGGTCGAGCGCGTGTGATATCGCTACGCGCAGCCGCGGGTCGCCGAAGAGTTGATGCGGCAGCGTGCGCCGGCGCGGGTCGCGCATGTTGAACTGAAGGAAGCCGTATTCCAGGCCGGGATAGGTGACGAGCCGGAGCGCGGGGTTTTTCTGAATCTCCGGGATCATCTCCGGCCGCACGGCGTCGAACGCGTCGGCCTCGCCGGCGAGCAGCTTGGTGGAGGCAGTGGTGAAGTCCGGCGAGATCGTCCAGATCACGCGGTCGATGTTCGGGCGTCCGGCGTAATTGTTGGTGTCCGCGACCACCTCGAGCGAGACCGCCGGCTGCCAGCGCGCGAAGCGGAAGCGGCCGCTGCCGACCGGCGATCGGGCGAATGCCGTCCCGCGGAGCTCGCCACGTGGCGCGGCGCCGAGGATGTGCTCGGGAACGATGAGCAGGTTGTACACCGCGTCGAAGAACTGCCGCGGCGAGCGGCCCCTGAACCAGAAGATCGCCGTGAGCGAATCGGGCGCGCTCACCGAGTCTATGTTCGCCAGCAGCGCGGCCAGCGGCGCGGCTACGTCGGGATCCTGGAAGAGCTGGTGCGTGAAGCGGACGTCGCGCGCGGTGACGGCGCGCCCGTCGTGCCAGCGGGCGAGCGGGTTGAGCGTGAACGTGATCTGCAGCGAGTCGGCGCTCCACATCCAGCGCTCCGCGAGCCGCGGCCGGAAGCCGTAGTCGCCCGTGGTATTGAGCGAATCGCCGACGTCGGCGAGCCGGTCGAAGATGAGGTCCGTGACCTGCCGCCCCTGCACAGATGCCACCAGCGGCGGGATCAGCGCGTCCACGTCGGCGGCGACGGCGACGACGATCGTGCCGCCCGTGACGGCGTCGGAGTCGGCGCCTTTGTCGCACGCGCCCAGAGCGAGCAGGCAGAGGAGTCCGGCCGCGGTGGGTTTCGCCATTGATTGCATCGGCGGAAGATTGCGCCTCACCTGCGCCATGTCCATTGCGAATCCTCGAACGCGGGGAGGTGCCGCGCGAGCGAGTCCGTCAATTCCGCGGCTGCGAGCGGCCGCGGCTCGATCCCGTCCTCTCGCATGGCCGCGAGCAGCGCGTCGCGCAGCTCCGCGGGATCAGGCGCGCGTCCCAGCGCCTGCTCGAGCGTGGCGGGAGGCGGAGCCGCGCCGCCGCCGGCGAGCGCCGCGAGCGACGACTGGTCGTCGGAGATCAGGATGGATCCGTGCTGCAGCATCGCGCCGGCTTCACGGTACTGCGCGCTCCCGACGAGCTTGCGCCCGCCGAGGACGATCTCGCCGGCGGTCGGCTCGGCGAAACATGGGTTGGCGTCGGGCGCCGGCGCGCGGCCCGTTCGCGTCGCGATCGCCGCCTGGACGCCGAGTGAGAGCAGCGCGCGAAGCAGCAGGCCGTTGATCCAGTCGTACGCCGCCGCGATGGACTCTCCGGGCGGCGCGGGCGCGGTCACGCTGTAGGTGATCTCGCGGTGGTGCAGGATCGCGCGTCCGCCGGTCGGGCGCCGGACGATCGCGATGCCCGCGCGCTCGAGTGCGTCCCGGTCGTATCCGCCGGTCTTCTGATTCCGGCCGAAGGACAGCGTCGGCCCGCTCCAGGAGTACACGCGAAGGGTTGCCTCGCCGGTCCGTCGCGCGCGGTCCATCAGGGCGAGATCGCAGGCCATGTTCTCCGATCCGGACAACGGCTCGGACAGCAGGATTCGCCATTTCAACCGAGCCAGACCTGCCCGGCTCTCGGCCGTCATCTGCATCCCGGAAATCGGTGGGCTCATGGAGTCGGAGCGGGTAAATTAGAGAGGATTGCATAGTATCGGTCCGAAGCGACCGGGCACCACTCAAGATCAATCAATGACGACTCAGACCCAGATCCGCGCCCTTCCCGGCAGCGACGACTTCGTCCGCCGGCACGTCGGCCCCGGCGAAGCGGACGTAGCGAAGATGCTCGACGTCCTCGGCTACGATTCGCTCGACGATCTCATAGACGCGGTGATTCCGCGCGACATCCGCTCCAAGGATCCGCTCGCTACCGGCGCCGCGAAGAGCGAGTACGAGGCGTTGGCGGGGCTGCGCGGGCTCGCAGCGCGGAACCGGGTCTTCCGGTCGTATCTCGGCCTCGGCTATCACGACTGCATCACGCCGCCGGTGCTGCAGCGCAACATCCTCGAGAACCCCGGCTGGTATACCGCGTACACGCCGTACCAGGCGGAGAGCGCGCAGGGCCGCCTCGAAGCGCTGCTGACCTTCCAGACGATGGTGATGGATCTCACCGGACTGGAGATCGCGAATGCGTCGCTGCTGGACGAAGCGACCGCGGCCGCGGAAGCGATGGCCATGAGCTACGGCGTCGCGGGCAAGCCGGGGAAGGAAGTGTTCTTCATCTCGTCGGAGTGTCATCCGCAGACGATAGACGTGATCCAGACGCGCGCGGCGGCGCGCGGCATCACGATCGAGGTCGGAGATTTTCGCACGTTCAAGCCCGGCCCCGAGGTGTTCGGCGTTCTCGTACAGTATCCCGCGACCGATGGCGCGGTGCACGACTACAAGCAGCTGTGCGAGCGCGCGCACGTCGCGAACGCGCTGGTCACGGTCGCGGCCGACCTGCTGAGCCTCGTGCTGCTCACGCCGCCGGGCGAGTGGGGTGCGGACATCGTCGTCGGCAACACGCAGCGGTTCGGCGTGCCACTCGGCTACGGCGGCCCGCACGCGGCGTTCTTCTCCACGCGCGACGAGTACAAGCGGCAGATCCCCGGGCGGATCATCGGCGTGTCGCGTGACGCGGACGGGAACCCCGCGCTGCGCATGGCGCTGCAGACGCGCGAGCAGCACATCAGGCGGGAGAAGGCGACGTCCAACATCTGCACGGCGCAGGTGCTGCTGGCCGTCGTGGCCGGCATGTACGCGGTCTATCACGGCGCGGAAGGGCTGACGCGAATCGCGGAGCGTGTGCACGGGTTCGCGGCTATGCTCGCCGCGGGAGTGAAGCGGCTGGGGCACACGATCGCGCACGACGACTTCTTCGACACTGTGCGCATTGAGGTAGTCAGCGGCAGCGCCGAGGCTATCGTGGCTGATGCGGCCGCGCGCGGGATCAACATCCGGCATGTGGGCGGCGCGTCCATCGTGATTGCGCTGGACGAGACCGTGTCGGAGAAGGACGTCGAGGAATTGCTGGAGGTGTTCGCGGGCGGCGAGCGTCCGGCGTTCACGCTGGAGGAGCTCGCCTACGAGGCTGATCCCCGGTACGACGAGCGGTTCAAGCGCGCGACGCCGTTCCTCACGCACCCCGTGTTCAACACCCACCGCTCCGAGACGGAGCTGCTGCGGCACCTGCACACGCTCGAGTCGCGCGATCTGTCGCTGGTGCACTCGATGATCCCGCTGGGCTCGTGCACGATGAAACTGAACGCGACCGCGGAGATGATGCCCATCACGTGGCCGGGCTTCGGCAGGCTGCATCCGTTCGCGCCGGTGTCGCAGGCCGAGGGGTATGCGCTGCTCTTCAGGCTGCTCGAGTCCGCGCTGGCGGACATCACCGGCTTCGCGGCGGTATCGCTGCAGCCGAACGCGGGATCGCAGGGCGAGTATGCCGGGCTGCTGACCATCCGCGCGTACCACGAGTCGCGCGGCGACAGCCACCGCGAAGTCTGTCTCATTCCGCAGTCAGCGCACGGGACGAATCCCGCCAGCGCGGTGATGGCGGGGATGAAGGTCGTGGTGGTGAAGACCGACAAGCACGGCAACGTGGACGTGGACGACCTGCGCGAGAAGGCGAAGGCGCACGAAGCCAATCTCGGCGCGCTGATGATCACGTATCCGTCCACGCACGGCGTGTTCGAGAGCGGGATCGTCGAGATCTGCCGCATCGTGCACGAGCACGGGGGGCAGGTGTACATGGACGGCGCCAACATGAACGCGATGGTGGGCCTGTGCCGGCCAGGCGATTTCGGCGCGGACGTGTGCCATCTGAACCTGCACAAGACTTTTTGTATACCGCACGGCGGCGGCGGGCCGGGGATGGGTCCGATCGGCGTGGCCGCCCATCTCGAGCCGTTCCTGCCGGGACACGCGGTCGTTTCGCCGAATGCGAACGCGCACGGCGCCGTGTCGGCGGCGCCGTGGGGGAGCGCGAGCATCCTGCCGATCTCGCTCGCGTACATCCAGATGATGGGCGGGGAAGGGCTGACGTACGCCAGCAAGATCGCGATCCTGAACGCGAACTACATCGCGCGCAAGCTGGAGCCGCACTACCCCGTGCTGTACAAGGCCATCAACGGGACCGTGGCGCACGAGTGCATCGTGGACACGCGGGTGGTGAAGGGCGCGTCAGGGGTGGAGGTGGAGGACATCGCCAAGCGGCTGATGGACTACGGCTTCCACGCGCCGACCGTGTCGTTCCCGGTGGCCGGGACGCTGATGATCGAGCCGACGGAGAGCGAGTCGCTGGCCGAGCTCGATAGGTTTTGCGACGCAATGATCTCGATTCGCGAGGAAATCCGTGAGATCGAGATCGGGACGGCGGACAAGCAGGACAACGTGCTGAAGAACGCACCGCACACGCTGGAGCGGGTGACCGCGACCGCGTGGACGCACGGCTACACGCGCGAGCAGGCTGCGTTTCCGGCGGAGTGGATCAAGGGGCGGAAGTTCTGGCCGGCGGTCGCGCGAGTAGAGAGCGCGTACGGCGACCGGAACCTGGTGTGCTCGTGTCTGCCGACGGATGCGTACGTGGATGCGCAGCCGAGCGGTTGAGCGCTCGCCGTGGGGTTTTCCTCGGCGGCACAGAGATGATCCGCCACAAACTTCCGTTGTCGCTCGACCATCTGATGGCCGCTGTGCTGTCCGCCACGCAGGCGCGCGAGTTCGAGAGAGGCAAGCGCGAACCTATTCTCTTCCACATCAGTGCAGAACATACATCTGCTTGCATCTCGTGTGTTTTCGCCACTGTTGCCTACCTCGAAGCCGACATCAACGAGTTCTTTGCTGATGCCGCCGAGGAGGGCGCCGCAGATGGCATTGCCAAAGATCCAATCGTGCTTGCTCGAATTCGTGCCGCTTGGGAACTTGAGAACAGGAGTCCGGTGCTCGACAAGTACGATCTCGCGTTGGCGCTGTGCGACCAACCCAAGTTCGATAGAGGCGCGGCGCCATATCAGGCTGTTGCACTTCTAATGCGCCTGCGCAACGCGCTCATTCACTTCAAGCCCGAATGGCAACCAGGCGGAGGTTGGCCGGGCGAGGACAACGAGCTCTCCAAGTTGAGTAGGTCGCTCATGAACTCATTCCCGGAGAATGGCCTCGCAAAAGAATATCAGCCATACTTCATTCAGCGCTGCCTTGGCTACGGCTCTTCAAGATGGGCCGTTACATCAAGCATCGCGTTTGTGAAGGAGTTCAGGGCCCGCTTGGGGGTCGGCTTCAGTCCATCCTATATTCTTCCCTTCGTTGACGATCTCTAGTCACGCCTCGAGCATCGGGCGCGCCGTTCGTAGAACATGTCGCAATCGCGGTTGCTTTTCGGTGCCTTTACAGATTCCGGGCTTGTGTCGGGTGACGCCTAACGATGCGTTGCAGCAGACGGCGATTTTCTGGTAGCTCGCTTCGCTCGCCTTTATTTGGCTCGCCAACAGCTGAACGTGGGCGTTAGCCATATACCACCGGCGGTCATTGCTTCGGCCGACTTCGCGAAGCAGATTTCGGTCATGGCGCACCCACTCTTCGACTTCACGAATCTGACCCCCGCCCAACGGGTCGACCTCGCGGTCGCGCTGTGGGATAGCCTGCCTGCTGATTCCGAGGAGCCGCCGATCACTGAGGCGCAACGCGTAGAGCTCCTTCGTCGAGCGGATGCGTATCGTCGGGATCCGAAGGTTGGGTCAAGTTGGGCTGACGTGAAAGCCCGAATCCGAGGCGCGAGACGTAGCGGTCGGTGACTTCATCCTTCGTTGTCCGGCCAGAAGCAGAGGCCGACATCGAGGAAGCATACGCTTGGTACGAGAGCCGATCGATGGGACTCGGCGACCGCTTTCTCGCTGCGGTCGAGGGAACACTCGGCTTGATCCGTGAGGCGCCGGCACGGTTTCCGGTGAAACATCGAGAGCCAGACTTCTCGATTCGACGCTCATTGGTCGACGGCTTCCCCTATGGCGTGTTCTTCATTTGGAATGAAGTCGCCGGGGCTACCAGTGTCATCGCCTGCATGCATGCTCGCCGAGACCCACGCCGCTGGCTGCGGCGCGCGTGATGGCTAACGAGGCGGCTTGCTCGCTGCGCTTGCCGCCGCCCGGCTCTCCGATTTGCGCGTGCCACCCGGCAATCAGCTGCACGCCCTCAAGGGTGACCGGGTGGGACAACACGCGATCGCCGTCAACGATCAATGGCGCATGTGCTTCCGTTTCGAGGACGGTGACGCGTACGACGTGGAGTTCTGCGATTATCACTAGCTGGAGTGTGACCCGATGAGCATACCCAACACCCGTCCCCTCGCGCGTCGCCCCGTCCATCCGGGGGAGATCCTCCGCGAGGAGTTCCTGCCGGAGTATGGACTGTCGGTCACGGCGCTGGCCGAGGCTGCCGGCGTCTCCGGCAGTCGATGAACGAGCTCCTGCGTGAGCGCCGCACGGTGAGCACCGAGATGGCGCTCCGGCTCGGGAAGCTGTTCGGGACGTCGCCCGAGTTCTGGCTTAACCTGCAGCGGAACGTGGAGCCCGACTAGCGGCGCATTGCGCGATTCCATCGATTGACATATCGTTGTACAGAACGCCTATCGATGAGGTCGCCATGTCCGTTGTCACCGTGTCCCCCAAGTTCCAAGTCGTCATCCCCCGCGATATCCGCGAGGCCTTGCGGCTGGAGCCCGGCCAGAAGGTGCAGGCACTCCAGTATCAGAACCGGATCGAGTTCATTCCCGTCCGCGCCATGCGGGAAATGCGTGGTTTCCTCAAGGGCATCGATTCGACCGTGGTCCGCGACAAGGATCGGGTGTGAATCTGGTCGACTCGTCGGCGTGGCTCGAATACTTTGGCGCCGGGCCACAGGCAGGGCAGTTTGCTCGCGTGATCGAGGATGTGGAGTCGTTGGTGGTCCCGACCATCGTCCTCGTCGAGGTATGTCGGCGAGTCATGCAGCAGCGAGGCGAGGATGAGGCGCTGCAGATAGCTGCCGTGCTTCACCAAGGCCTGGTCGTGGACCTCGACAGCGGGCTGGCGCTCAGTGCCGCCCAGCTTGGGATTGCGCACAAGCTCCCTTTGGCGGACAGTATCATTCTGGCGACAGCGAAGCAGTTCGGCGCTACGATCTGGACGATGGACGGCGATTTTGAAGGGATTCCACATGTGCGCTACTTTTCGAAGCGGAAATAAGGCGGACCGTGGCGCACGAGTGCATCCTGGACACGCGCGTGGTGAAGGGCGCGTCGGGCGTGGAGGTGGAGGACATCGCCAAGCGGCTCATGGACTACGGCTTCCACGCGCCGACCGTGTCATTCCCGGTGGCGGGCACGCTGATGATCGAGCCGACCGAGAGCGAGTCGCTGGCCGAGCTCGACCGGTTCTGCGACGCGATGATCTCGATTCGGGAGGAGATCCGCGAGATCGAGATCGGGACGGCGGACAAGCAGGACAACGTTTTGAAAAACGCGCCGCACACTTTGGAGCGGGTCACGGCGACAGCGTGGACGCACGGCTACACGCGCAAGCAGGCCGCGTTTCCGGCGGCGTGGATCCGAGGAAGAAAGTTCTGGCCGGCAGTGGCGCGGGTGGAAAGCGCATACGGGGACCGGAACCTGGTGTGCTCGTGTCTGCCGACGGATGCGTATGCGGAGGCGCAGCCGAGCGGATGAGCGGTTCCAGGTGGTGCTGCCATAAGCGGGACGGAGAGCCTTTCGAGCTGACCTTCAGTCCTCCGTGCCGATTACGCGGAAAGAGGCAGGATTTTTTTGCAGGATATTCCCGACGCCCGGCGGGGTGCGCAAGTGCATACGCGAGCGACATTGCGGTGCGAAGCCCCATTTTGGCGATGCGCGGATTCCCGCGCCGGCTTGAAGCGTTTCGCCGGTCTCTGCGATATATCACGCTGCGTAATCTGAAGTTAAACGTCACAGATGGTTTGCACCCATGCCCCTCGAATCGCTTTCGCCGTTCATCGTAGCGCTGATTACCGCACTTGCGACTTTGAGCGGCGTTGCGCTGACCCAACGATCCGCCCGGAAATCAGTTCAAGCCCAGGCGGACGCCGCCGCGTCGCTAGATAGGGAACGAAGAGCAGATGACGCTCGTCGCGAGCTCTTACGTCACGAGCGTGACACGGAAGCAGGTAAGAGAAGGGAGCGTTTGGAAGCGTACGCCGAGTTCTTATCGAGCTCGGACCAATTGCGGTATGCCGGCATCCCGACAGTCACGGTGCAAGAAGCTTCGCAAATTGCCGAGAGGTTTTCGCGCGCTGAGTTTCGGCTCCTTCTAGTGGCTCCAGATACCGTCGCTAAGATAGGCCTTCTCGTCGAAGCCTACGCCCGCAAGCTTCCAAGTAGCCGAGACAAAGGCAAGGATATAGAGTCCCTTAGGCGAACTTCGAACCTGTTCATCAGGGAAGCACGACAAGACTTGGGCATCGAGGGTGATCTGGTGGCTTGGATAGAATCCGCCGGCAAGGAGCAGGATAAGCCAGCGTGACTCCTTGGATCTTTACGTGTGACGTTTAACATGACCCTGCTCCTTGCAGCCTTGCACCAAGAATCGAGAGGAGAATGCAAATGAGAGTGCCACGACTGCGCGATCCTAGGCATTCTCCGTCAGTCAACCCATTTCGGTCTCCATCGATTAACCCCCTGAGATCGCCTTCGCTGAATCCCGCGAGGTCCCCATCCATCAATCCGTTGAGGTCTCCCTCGATAAATCCAGCGCGCGCGCCTTCCTTGAACCCGGCCCGATCGCCGTCTATCAATCCCTTCCGATCACCATCCATCAATCCCACGCGCTCGCCATCGCTTGATCCGAAACGCACTCCATCGAAGAATCCACATCTTAGCTCGGAGATCCATGGGTACTACTTATTTGATCTCGATTTGACCCCGACGGGATATATCCTCCATGCCAGTGACCGAGTAGAACTTGTTTTCGATGTTAACAATCGTTGGATTGGGTTCCTTGTATCCAACGGGCGAGCCGGCTTCAACTGGTTCGATCTAGACGGAAACTGGCTCGCTTTTCTCGTGCAGAACCGTCGCGGTGGCTTCAACGTGTTTCAGGTCGACGGAGCCTGGACTCATATCGTTACGTAATCCATGCCTCTATGGCCTGCGGACTTGGATGCTTTGCCGAATCTGCGATGTGCTAGCGAGGCCCTCAGCCTCACCGTCCGCGACGCCCGCTTAGGCGGCTACGCGTTGTGCGAGTCTCGCGCCTTCCGAAATGCGCCGTAGGAAAGAGGATGAGATAGAGGGTCCTGCAGGAGATCGGTGTCCCTTCTCGTCTTGCCTTGCAGCCTGTTTACGGCGCCTGCGGATATCGTTGTCGTCTTATCAAAATGTGGCATCCCCACGGCCCCTACACTCATGCTCCTTGTTCTCGATACTAACGTGCTGCAGGCCGACTTCCAGATGAGAACACCGGAATTCGCAATATTGTTGGACTATTTGCGGAAAACGCAATCGAAAGTTGTCGTTCCACGAATAGTGCTACCCGCGCTTTAAGTCCCGGCCGGCGAGGCGCCACTTCTCATCCAGGCGTGCCTGGAGAGCGAGGGCGACGAGACCTGGTCGCGCGAGCTGCGGGCGCTGGTAGCGGCCGCCGCGGCGGCGCATGCCGGACGGACTCACCTGGGCGCCGGCCGCCCGCTGGCTGCTGGAGGAGATGTGATGTCCGGGGCAGCGGACAACTCTAGTCGCGTGGAGCCGTGTTGTCGCGAAGCCCAACTCCTAATTAGGCCCGGCCCGGGCGGTCCTGATCGCAGCAAGTCCGCGTTCCGCCGCCGGCATTTGTGGATCCAGCCGCACCGCTGCCCTGAACTCTGCTTCAGCCTGATCGAGTTGACCCCGCTGCATGAAAAACACGCCGAGAACGACGTGGGCCCCCGGCTGGTCGGCATTGTAGCGTTGACTGGCCACGAATTCCGCCGCAGCCATGTCGAACGCGCGGCGCTCAGCCCCGCTGCGCAGCGAATCGGCAACGGGCGCAAGCAGCCACGCGGCGCCCTGGCGGACGGCGCGGGTGCTGTCGAAAAGCATCGGCACGGCAAGCTCCAGTCGATCAGAAATGTCAAAGCCTTCGGCGATCTGCAGAGCGGCGAGTCGAACCAACGGGCGGCTGTCGCGCGCCTGAGCGCGTGCCGTTTGGAGCGAGACCGACCCCGGATGAGCCGCAAGTCGTCCGAGCGCTGACGCGCGCACGAACCATGGCTGTGATGAATCGGTCGCAACGCGTGCCAGCACGCCCGCCGCGCTCGATTCACGTCGATCGTCAGCCGCAAACGCGTCGGCAAATCGCTGAAATCCCCGACGCGGATTCTGATACCAGACATCCACCAGCGAGGCTGCCCACCGTCCGTCCCGATCCCCGTGGCATCCTGTGCAGGCATTGGGCACACCGAGCGTGACGCTCAGATCCGGGCGCGGAATTCGAATGCTGTGATCGTGCCGCGGATCGATCTCCATATATACAGTTGCCGGCATATGACAGGCAGCGCACGCCGCACCGGGACCGCCGTCACGGTGATGATGGTGCGCCGGAGTGTCGTACTTCGGCGCAGAGTGACACTGGGTGCAGACCTTGTTCCCGGGTAGACGAAGTTTCGCGGTGTGCGGATCGTGACAATCGGAACAGGTCACACCAGCTGCGTACATCCTGCTCTGGAGAAAAGAACCGTAGTCGTACACTTCCTCCTTTTGTTGCCCGTCGGGATAGTAGAGCTCGGCGATGATAGTCGGGATGTAATAGTCGAGCAGGCGCGCTCCGGCCGTGTAGCCATCGGCAATGTGAGTGCGACTAGCGTGACACTGCGCGCACACATCGATCTCGTGATCGGTGCGACGCGGCGCGCTGCGGCTGATCAGTCCCGAGCTCGAATCAGTCGCCCAATGCACCCCATGTCGCTCGGTGAGCGCTGATTCGAGTCCATCGTCCCGCCAGAAAATCCTCCGCAGGAACGCAGGATAGCGGCCCCACCTCGCGTGCTTCGAGCCCGGACCATGACACGCCTCGCAAGCCACGTTGAGCTCGGCGAAAGAGGTCCGGAACTGGTTCGTGCTCTCGTCATATCTTTTTCTGACCGCCGTGGAATGACAATCGGCACAGCTGTGGTTCCAGTTGTACCCGCCGCCGGTCCAATGCAGCGGGTCCTGGGGCCCCGCGCTATGGCCAGTGGTGAGCGAGAACCAGCGCTGCCCACCCTGATCCACGGGGCGAGCATCCCATGCGAGGGTAAGCGCCTGCGCGCGTCCGCGTGCGAGCTCGACGAGATACTGCTGAAGCGGATAGACGCCGAATGTCCAGCGAATCTCATAATCGTGGAGTGAGCCGTCTTCGCCGTCGGTGTTGACGAAGTAGCGATCGCCGCGGCGAAAGAACGTCGACGTGATGTCGTCAGTCGTGAAGCGCGTGCTGTCGAAGTGGCCGAGCACTGTGCCTGGCTTGGCGTTCTGCATGGCCATGGCATGCTGCGACGATTTCCATGACGCGGCCTCGGCTGAATGGCACGATGCGCACGCGTTGGCGCCGACGAACTCGGCGCGGGGATTGTCGCCGGATTGCATTCGAGCTGGCCGAGTCCGAGAAACGACGAACGCCGCAATCGCAATCAGAGCGATGGCGCTCGCCATGGTCACCCGCAAGCGTATGATCGATGGCATCACTTCCAAATATCAGCCGCTGCCATCAGCACGCACAGTTTTCCCCGCGGCGGGAGGCGAGTACCTGCGCGCGAGCGACCTGCTCGCCTTCGCCCGCGCGCTACACGGCCCGTTTCCCAGACGGTGCTCGATCTCATGCTGTCGCCGCGCGTCTCCAGTCCGTAGCCTGAGCAGGGGGAATCCTGGCTCCTAGCGGTCCAGCACTCCCGCGAGCACGGCGATGGCCGTCACCGCCCCGATCCAGAAGACGAACGACCACTTCATCAGGTCGGCCTTTACGTCCCCGAGCTTGATCTCGAGCGTCTGGAAACGCTGATCGATCCGGTCAAACCGCGCGCTGATTTCGCGCTGGAACTCTGCGAAATCGCCGCGAAACGCAGCGTGCTCTGCGCGCATCTCGTCGACGATCGTCACGAGATCCTCCGCTGCGTGCGGACCGAGCGACTCGCGGAGCGCGCTGGGAAGTCGTGTCGTTGCCATGAGGAAGTCGGCTGGGGCGCACACAAGGTGTAGACGCCTGGCCTCGACGCCGCCATCCCAGGCCTGCACTCAGCATCTATTGGCCGCATGCAGCAACATACGCTCGGCGGGCGCGCCGAGTCGATAGGCAGCTAGCAACTTGTTTCGTAAGCTGCGAATTATCCTTGACCTGCATCCGCGCCTCAGGGAACGAATAGCCCGGGATCTCGTAGCGCGCCGTTCCACGGACGCAGCCACACAGTCCCGTTCCACGCGTGCGCCAGATACCGATTGACCGCGTCCATCTCCGCCGGCGCGTACTGGGTGCGATGACAGGCGAACGACGCGCGACCTGCCTCGAGGTCCCGCTCCTCGAACGGCACGCGTACAGTCAGCAGCGCCTCGGCCATGCCGTTCACACCGGGCCGCGCCGGCGGGGCCGTGCGCAGGCGCTCGGTCGGCAGCGACGCGTACAACAGGTCCACGTCCAGGTAGCGCGCGTCGCTCTGCACGATCTGGGTCACGACGTTGCCCACGAGCCGGTGGTCGGGATGCCCAGTGCCTCCCTCGGGACCGATGGTGATGATCGCCGCGGGATTGAGCGAGTCGAGGATCGCCACAAGCGCCGAGCGCAGCCTGCCCAGCTCGGCGAATGACGCGAGGCCGCCGTCCGGAAGGCCGAGCAGGTGGAGCCGTCGCACGCCAAGCCGCTCAGCGGCGCAGCTTGCCTCCAGCACGCGCGCGGCGGCCAGCTCTGGCCCGGCTGGAATTTGCGCGAAATCGCGAACGCCCTTGGCGCCATCGGTGGCGATCACGAGATGGGTCTCGCGTCCTTCCCTCGCGAGCCGCGACAGGAGCGGGCCGATGATGCGCTCGTCGTCGGGGTGCGCGAAAACGGCGACCAGAGGCCGCCGAGCCTGAGCTTCAGCCGAGAGCGGGATGGCCGCAGCCAGCGCGACGGCCACGAGGGTATGGATGGTCAGGCGCATGCAAGGTATTGTAGCGCGGTGCGAATGCTTCACCACTTTACGGGGCACATATGTCTGACATGAAGACACAAGCCACGGATGCCAGCGTCCAGGATTTTCTGGCGTCCATAACGGACGACGCCCGGCGTGAGGAATGTTTGCGCGTGGTGGAGATCATGCGGCGCGCCACTGGCGCCGAGCCGAAGCTCTGGGGGAAAGGCATGGTGGGCTTCGGCAGCTACCACTATCGCTACGACAGCGGCCGGGAGGGCGATTGGTTCCTCACCGGCTTTTCCCCGCGCAAGGACAACCTGACGCTTTACATCATGGCCGGCTTCGATCAGTATGCCGCGCTGCTCGACAAGCTGGGAAAGCACAAGACGGGGAAGTCGTGCCTCTACGTCAAGCGTCTAGCAGACCTCGACGACGCCGTGCTTCAGGAGCTCGTTACTGAATCGGTGCAGCACATGAAGCGGACGTACGAAACGAGCTGATCAACCGGTGAGCTGCGAGTACGCCTCGGCAGTCATCAGAGTCTCCGTCTCGGCGGCGTCGTCGAGCTTCATCCGGATCATCCACCCGGCGCCGTAGGGATCGCTGTTCACCAGCGCGGGCTCCTTGTCGAGTCGCTCGTTCACCTCGACGACTTCGCCGGCGACGGGACTGAACAGCTCCGACACGGCCTTCACCGCCTCGATCGTCCCGAACACGTCGTGCCGCGCGAACTTCGCGCCGACTTTCGGCAGCTCGAGGTAGACGACGTCGCCGAGCTCGCCCTGCGCGAAATCAGTGATGCCGATCTCGACGGCGCCGGGAGCGGTAGTGCGGACGTACTCGTGCTGCTCGGTGTAGCGCAGATCGCCAGGAACGTTCGTCAATTTTGCTCCGGTCAGGGCCTTGGGAAAGTTGCAACTCGAATTAAGCGAGCGGCACGGCCCGCTTCAAGAATCCGGCTTTGGGCCGCGATTCACGCACTCGACACCTTCTTTTCCCGGGTCGCGAAGAAATGCCTCACGGATTCGCCAGGAAAGGGCTATCTATTGGGTCACGAGGTCGCACCGGACGCTTCTTTCCCGCTGGGGATCACCGCTTTGCCGAGCGCCGCTCGCTTCCCTTGGATGTTGACCGTGAGATCCCGCGCGCTGTTGCCCGCGGTCTTCGCGGCTACCGCCGCCTGGGCCTATCCGTCGCGGGCCGGGTCGCAGGGCTGTGAGCCGATTCGATTCACGGCGCCGGTAAGCCTCGGCGGCGAAAAAGACGCGTATCTATCCGCGCGCGAGTGGCAGTTGACGCTCGCGTACCGAGGGCTGGTGTCGAAGGACTGGTTCGTAGGCACCAGAGAGAACCCCGCGTTGGCGCCAGGCGGGACGTCGCCGGTATTCCGCATTCATACCGTAGTCGCGGATCTCGCGTATTCGATAAGCGACCGCTACAGGGTGAGCGTCAGTGTCCCGTTCTCGACGGCGAGCCTGGCGCGGGTCTGGCCGGACCAGGAATTCCACGTCCAACGTGCCCGCGGCATCGGCGACGTCAGCGTGCTGCTCGAAGGGTGGGCGCTCGAGCCGCTGTACAATGAAGACGGAAACCTCGCCTTTGGCATCGGCGTCAAGGCTCCGACAGGGAGCCATTCCATCGGAAGCACATTCTATGGCGCCAATGCGCCGGTGGAGTTTCCTGCCGATCAAACGATTCAGCCGGGCGACGGCGGATGGGCGCTGCTGTTGCAGACGAGAGCTTTCAGGCAGTTCACCTCGCGGGCGCACGGCTACGCTTTCGCGTCATACATGGTCAGCCCGAAAGCACGAAGCGACGTTCGAACCGCGCCTGTCAGCGGCCCATTCTGGTCCGTCCCCGACGTGTATTCCGCGAGAGCGGGAGCGGCGTTCGCCGTGTGGCCGGACGCGGGGTTGAGCGCGAGCCTCGGCGCGAGGATGGACGGCATACCAGTCCGCGACGTGCTCGGCGGAGGTGACGATTCGACGACCAAACGAACCTCCTACATGGTGTTCGCCGATCCCGGCCTGGCGGTGTCCAGCGGCAGGAACATGCTGAGCCTCAGCGTGCCGTACCGGGTGAAGGTCAATCGGACGAAAAGTTTGCTCGAGCAGCGCACCGGCGCACTCAACGCCGGCGGCTTCGCAAAGACCCTCATCTTTCTGTCGTATTCCCGCCGCCTGTAGAAAACCAGCGCGCCTGATTCTCGCGCTGGCGGCGCTCGTCGTCGCCGATGTTGCTGAGGCGCAGCGCCTGCAGGGAAGCCAGGCCCCGGCCATTGCGTTGCGCACGCTCGACGGGAAGCCCACCACCCTCGCGCAGATGCGCGGCCATCCCGTGGTGCTCTCCTTCTGGGCCACGTGGTGTGGTCCCTGCCGGCAGGAATTCGCGCAGCTGGTGGCGCTGCATCGGGAAGCCGGGCCGAGTGGTCTTCGAATACTTGCGATAAACGGCCGCGATCAGGAGCAGAGCACCAGAGACGTGCGGCAGTTCGTCAAGCAGTCGAACGCCAGATTCGACGTAGTGCTGGACACGCGCGGCGCGGCGCGGCAGGCCTACCGCATCGTTTTTCTGCCGACGACCATATTCGTTGACTCCGCCGGCACGATCCGGAAGATTCATTCCGGCGCGATCAGCGCGAGCGAGCTGGCCAGCGGGATCTCCCTGATCCGCCCCGAATAGCAGCATAGCCGGCGGCGTCGTGTTCCCACGGAATTTGCCGTGATAGGTGGTAGGAGCTCCCCGTGATCGGGAGAAGCTCGAGCGAACTGCCTCTCACCTCGGATTCCGGATTGTTCATGACGAAGTTTGCCCGCCTGAACCGTTCGCTGCAGGGTGCGACGCTCCTCGTCGCGCTGATGGCCGCGTGCGGCGAGAATGAAATCTGGACGCCGGAGCAGAATGGCCCGCTCGTGTCGGTGTGCCACGCGACGGGAGGCGTGGGCGCGATAGCGTCGGTCTACGCCTCCGACCTGCCGGTGCACTTCGCTCACGGAGATTACGTAGCCGAGCTGCTGGTGGATAAGGCGGCGGAGACAGTCGGTGACTCGATCCACTTCAGGCGAATCGGAGATGCAATCGCTGCGGCGCGCGCGTCCAGGATCGCGCGCAACGAGCTGGCCGCCGGCGCCTGCCGGATTACGATAAAGGTCGCCGCGGGCGTTTATCACGGAGCGGTAAACGCTTCGGCGGATCCCTCGTTCGAGAAGCTGCCGCTCGTGATCGACATCCCCGACATAACGCTGCTCGGCGCAACGACGGTGGGAATTGACCGCGACGGCATGCCCACGTACCCCGCCAACATGAGCAACGAGCGCAACTCCATCCTGAGGGCCAGCCCCGGTCTCGTGAGCATCAGGACAGGCAGCATTCTGGACAAGTATGCCGAGCCGTTGATCGTCGTGAACAGCCACTCCGGCGGAACTCGCGGCGAGGGCGTTCTCATCGAGGGATTCTGGTTCCAATCCGGGAACGAGGCATCCGACGCCCTGGTCGGAGGGAACGCAATCTGGGCCATGCGCGCGCGCCTCGTAGTTCGCTGGAACATGATCGGCGGCGGTTTTGCGGAGCCCGTGGAATTTCGAGCCTCCGTCGGAAGGGTCGAGAAGAATTTTCTGACGGGAAAGGGCGGGAGCTGTGCGCTATGCATGTTCGGCCCCGGGGATTACGAGGTCACCGGAAACCGGCAGACCGGCCCGGCGAATCGCCTGGCCGTGCTGGTGTTTCCTGCCATAGTTGCCGCGATCCCTCCCGGTGTGGAGCAATTCACGCCGCCGTCCAACTCGCTGGTAACGGCGGTTATCACCAGCAACGAGTTTCGGGATCACCAGGAGGCGCCGTTTGGAATCGGGGTAAGGGTCGCGGCGATAGGGCCAGGCGCGCCCAGTGTCATCGGCACCGCCCGGGTCACCGTGAGCGGGAACGACCTGTCTTCCAACCGGTTTGCCGTCGTCGCGGAGGCGGGCTTCCCGGTCGCGAACACGACGCTGCGAGGCGACATAGAGCTCTCTTTGCACAACAACAAGCTGAGCGAGAGCTGTCAGGCACCGCTGTTGATTGCGCTGGATTCGCAGGCCGCGGCGGTCGGGTTGCAGTCGGGCGCGCCATTGAAGAACTCAACCTTCAAAGTGTCGCTCAACGGGAACGTGCCATGGGTGAATGCGTGGTACTCGCATCCGGCCGGCACGGGAAATACGCTGAGCGTTGACGACGCCGCGATAGGAAACGGAAAATGGGCCGCCTACGACCCCGCGAAAGTGTGTGCCTTGCCGGAGTAGAGCCCGGCTACAAGCCGACGCGACGAAGCAGCTTCTGGAAACGCGGGTTCTCGCGGATGGGATCGAAGATGGGGTCGTGTGTGGAATGCAGCGAAGGCCAGATCTCTCTGGCGTCCGTTGCGCGCTCGAACGCATCGAGAGCTTTTTCAGTGTCACCTGCCCCCAGCATTGCGTACGCACGGTTTGTTTCCGCGCGCCATCGCCGGGGGCTGGTGTTCTCGAACGCGCGAAGCCGTTTCATGGCCTCGGCGGTATCGCCGATTGCAGCTAACACGTAAAACACCGACTCGTTTGCCGGGGGGCCACGCAGCACGAACTGGCGCGCCTCTGCACTGCGCCCCGCCTTGAGCCGGACGAGGGCACCGAGAACAAGAGTTGTAGTGTTGTTCGAGTCGCTCTGGAAGGCGCGATTGCTCTCCACGACCGCGCTATCCATGGCGCCTCGCACGTAGTACGAGTACGAGACCCAGCTCGACACCAGCGCCGAGGCGGGATCTTCCGACCGCGCCGAAAGAAACTGGCGCAAGGCATCGTCGAGGCGGCCTCGAAAGAGCAGGTGCCTCCCATACTGCACACGCGCTTCGACATCGCGCGGGTCGAGGGAGATGGCTTTGCGAAACTCTGCGCCGGCCCGCGCCCAGTCGTAGCCGTTCTGATGCACGACTCCGAGCGCAATGTGCGGCTGGGCGAGCGTTGAATCGAGGCGTATCGCCCGCTCCGCCATCGCCGCTGCTTCCGTTGCGACCTGGTCGGGCGCGGTGGGGCCGAAATGCGGCGAAAGTGCGAGCGCCATGCTCAGGCCGGAATACGCGCTCGCGTACATCGTGTCCACCTGGGTGGCGCGCCTGAACATGTCAACGCTCGACTGAATGCTCAGGCCGCGGCGATAAAGCGCATTCTGCGCCAGGATGTAAAGCCGGTAGGCGTCGGCATTGCTGCTGCGCCCTTTGGCTTCGGGTGGCTTCGCGGCCGCGACGCTCAAGCCGGCAATTCTGCGAATGGTATCGCCGACAGATCGGACGATCTCATCGCGAACCGGACCAAGATCGAACTGCGAGCGGTCGAAACGATCCGACCACAACAACGCCCCTGTCCTGGCATCGAGGAGCTGCGACAGAACGACGAGCCGGCCGTCCACCTCGCGAAGCGTCCCCATCACGAGAAAGCGCGCTCCAAGTGTCCGGCCCGCTGCTTTGGGATCGAGGTCGCGCTTCCTGCGATAGTTCCGGACGCCGCGGCGGCTCACCACTCTGACGCCATCCACCTTGAAGAGCTCGGTGGCCACCTCGTCACTCAATCCGTCCGCAAGCTCCTGCTGCATGGAGTCGCCGCCGACGCTGACCAGCGGAAGGACCGCCACCGTCCGGTCACCGGCAGCGTCCGTCGCGCCACGGGGCGTGCTCGTGTACGCGATTGCGACGAGAGCGAGCAGGCCCGCGGCTACCGCCGCGCCCGCCGCTACCCGGTAGCGGAGAGCCACGGGTACTACTCCTCGCGCGCTGTCCTGAGAACGCTCCAGCTCGGCGAGGATTTCCTGCGCAGTCTGCGGCCGCGCGGCCGGATCCTCTTGCAGGCAGCGGGCGATAAGGGCCGAGACTGCTTTGGGCGCGGCCGTATCGGCGAAAAGCTCACGGGCCACGCCTCCGAAAGAAAAAATGTCCGCGCGGTGATCGGTTTTCGGATCGCCGCGCGCCTGTTCCGGCGCCATGTACTCGGGCGTTCCAGCTCCAAAGTCGGCGGGACCCGGCGCAACTCCGGGAGCGCCAGCCTGCGCGGCGCTGACGGCCGTCGCGATCCCGAAATCAGTGACCACCGCGGCTCCGCTGGACAACATCACGTTGTCGGGCTTGATGTCGCGGTGCACTACCCCACGAGCGTGGGCGTACGCGAGCGCGCGCGCGATGTCGCGCAGGATTCCCAGCCGTTCGCTCACGGAAAACGAAGATGCGCTCTCCAGACACTGGCGCAGCGACGGGCCTTCCTCCAACGGCATCACGAAGTACAGGATCCCGTCCTGGTCGCCCGAGTCGAACAGTGGAAGGATGTTCGGGTGCCGGAGGCGTGCCGCGATCGCGATCTCGCGGAGGAACCGCTCGCGCCCGAGCGACGCCGCGAGCTCGGATCGGATGACCTTTACCGCGACATGGCGGGAATGTTTCCCGTCCCTGGCGAGGTATACGCGGGCCATCCCGCCGCGACCGATTTCGCGCTCTATCCTGTAGCTGCCCAGCGCCTCGGGCATTGGCTTTTCCGGCTCGTCGAACAGCCGCGCGAAGCGTTCGCCGGCGGGTCTCGACAGAAAAGGTGCCGCGCTCTCGCACTCCGAGGTCATTTCCATCAGCGCTTCGAAGCGCGCCTGATCCGGGCCGCTCAGCTCCCACGCGAGCTTTTCGCGCTCCGCAGCGGGCGCGTCGAGTATCCGGTCGATGAGCGGCTCCAGCTCACGCCATTCGGATGGAAGCATCGGTTGCGGGGCTGGACCGCCGCTCAGTTGGCGAGGTCCCGGCGGAGAAGCATTTTCGCCTTCGCCCAGTCGCGCTGAACCGTCCGCGCCGTTACGCCGAGAGCTTCAGCCGTATCCTCTTCGCTGAGACCGCCGAAAAAACGACACTCGACGACTTGGCCCAGCCGCGGCTCGACCTCCGACAGGCGCTCGATGGCTTCGTTCAGGTCCAGCAGTGCCTGCGGCTGATCGTCCACGGGGATCTGCTCGCTGTCCAGCGTCACCCTGTGAAACGTCCCCTCCCGTTTCTGCGACAGGCGTGCACGTGCCCGGTCAACCAGAACATGGCGCATGGCCACGGACGCGAGCGCGAAGAAATGGCCGCGGTCGCGCCATGCGATTCGCGATTGCTCCACGAGCTTCAGATATGCTTCGTGAACGAGGCCGGTCGTATTCAGCGTCGCGCCGTGCTCCCGGGCGGAGAGCTGGCGGTGAGCGATGGCCCGGAGCTGCTCGTAGACGATCGGCATGAGCCGGTCGAGAGTTTCCCGGCGGCCGGCTGGGGGCTCCGTGGGGCCTCTCGAAGCGTCTAATGAGTCCATGTGGTCACGTGTCGCTCGCCTGCGGGAATGCGCAACTGCACGTCAATGTCGGGCAGAGCCGCGATTTTCCGTGCTATTGAGTGGGAGTCGCGACCAGAGTACGCCCGCCCAACATGAGCGGGGTCTCAATGACACGCAACGATTTCCCTCGGGGCCGCCCGTTGGGGCCCTCGAGGGACCGACCGTCAGCCAACCGGAAGGAACCCATGAAGCGCATTCTGATGCTCGCCGCCGTCTCGAGCCTGTCCTGTGGCGGAGACGTTACTGCTCCGGACCCCGACCCTGTCGCCGGGTACACGCTCGCTGCGCTCGGCGCGACCTCCGACACGACGACCGTGGCCGCGGTTCTTCGCGACCACCTCGCGGTAATCGTGACGAACGGCGCGGGCGTGCCGGTGCCAGGGGTGCCGGTGGCCTTCACGGCCACGGGATTGGGCGCTGTCGCAAATCGATCCACTTACGACGCGGAGCCCGGCAATACCCACCGGTCGTTGACGGTGACAACGGGCTCGGACGGTATTGCGAGCCCGGTTTGGGTCATTGGCCTTCCCGCTGGAGACAACTTCGTGACGGCGAGCCTATCGGAAACGAGGTGGGTGGCTTTCGTTACGTTCGGCCGACCGGGAGCCCCTGAAACGATCGAAAAGGTGACGGGAGATGGACAGACTGTCTCGTCCGGGACCGCGCTGCTGATCCGGCCGACGGTCTCGGTGTTGGATGCATACCGTAACCCGATCGCTGGCGTAGCCGTCACGTTTGCCGTTGTGAGCGGAGGAGGCTCAGTCACCGGCTCCAGCCCTGTCACCGACGGCAAGGGTGAGGCAAGGGTAGGGGACTGGGTGGCCGGCGCGTCCGGCGTGCAAAGGCTGTCGGCGAGCGTACCAGGCCTTCCCGAGGTGATCTTTTCCGCCACGGTGCTTGACTGGTCGCACGCGTGCGGCGAGCGCGTCACCATCCCTCATTCCATCCCGGTCCAGCTTGCTCTGGACGCGGCGAGCTGCATCCAGCCCGATGGGAAAAGCTACGACGAGGTCGAGATCGAGATCCCCGAGGGTGGATTTCGCATCCGGGTGACGTCCGCGGACTTCGATACCGAGATCACGCTCCGTGGGAGCCACCCGGTTGCGTTCAATGACGATTTCGGAGGGACCAGGAACTCGCTGATCAACGCCATCCTGCCAGCCGGCCGGTACACGATCAGGGTCGTGTCCAAAGTCCCGGGCGAGCTGGGGAAATACGCGGTCGTGTATTCGCCGGAGACCAGTGAGGCGACGGGTTGCCATCCCATGTTCGTGGTCCCGGGGAGCCCCGAGACCCTGCAGAGGACCTCGGCACAGTCGGACTGTGCGGGGCCGTTGGGAGGTTACGACAAGTTCCTCGTGTACCTGCAACAGGGCGTCGCAGTCTCGGTCGAAGTCGAGGACATTTCCTACAGCGACCACTACCTCTTGATGCGTGACGCGAGCTCCACCCTCGTGGCCACGGGTTACGCGGAATCCGTGTGGTGGATACTCAAGCTCTCATTCGTTCCGCTCACTGACGGGTACTACAGCTTTGAGGTCGGGAGTCCGGACGATGGCTCGGAGTACAACCTCACCGTTCGTTGAGCCCGGGATGGGAAGTCAGACCGTGAGGCCAGGGCTCAGGATACCGGCGCTTCCTCGGTGACGGTGGCCTCGCTCTGTAGATCGGACCACAGCTTCTCGACTTCCTTCCGGAGCTCGGCGATGGATCCGGTGTTCTCCAGCACGTAGTCGGCGCGCGCCTTCTTGAGCTCGGCGGGCATCTGCGCGGCGATCATCCGCAGCGCTTCGGCCTCCTCGATGCCACGCTTCTTCTGCAGCCGCTCGAAGCGAATGGGCCGCGGCGCGTCCACCAGCACGATCTTGTCGAACTCGTCCACCAGGTGCTTCTCGAACAGCAGCGGGACGACGCACACCACTACGCTGTCACCCCGCTCACGCGCTTCGGCGATGAGGTCATCGCGCCGCTTCTCGATCTGCGGATGCACGATCTCGTTCAGCTCCTGCAGCTCATCGGGATCCTGAAAGACGGTGCTGCGCAGCGCTTCCCGGTCGAGTGAGCCGTCCGCGGCGAGCACCGACCTTCCCCAGTTCGCGGCGATCGCGGCCAGCGCCGGCGTGCCGGGCTCCACGACCTCGCGGGACAGCACGTCGGAGTCTATGATGGTCGCGCCGAGCTCGTCGAGGAGGCGGCTGACCTCGGTCTTTCCTCCGGCGATGTTGCCTGTCAGGCCAACGAGAAGCATTGCGGTAGGGGTCGGGTGCGGGTGAACCGCCGGTTGCCCGGCGGGGAGTACACTTTGGGGGATTAACTAGGCAGGAGCAATGCCGAGTTTGTGTAAACGCATGACGGGGAACGGAAATACGGGGCGCGTTAAGCGTTAACCGTTTATCCGCAGGCCCGTTGGGGCGTAACGGCGGGGGGGCAAGCGGGGATTCGAGGGCCTTAGCTCGTAGCTGGCAGCTTCCTGCTGGCGGCTACCAGCTTGGCAGTTCTATGTGGCAGTTATAGTGGCAGTTATAGCAGAGTCACCTGCGCGGCATCCGCCGCCGGCACGGAATGGCACATCCGGCACCGCGCCTCGTACGAATCGGCCGCTCCGACCATGATCTGGGGGGATGAGTAGGGGGCGGGCTTCCCGTCGATCAGCCGCTGATTGCGGCTCGCGGGTCCGCCGCACATGACGCAGATGGCGTGCAGCTTGTCCACGACCTCGGCTATGGCCATCAGCTGCGGCATCGCGCCAAAAGGCTCGCCGCGAAAATCGGTGTCCGTGCCCGCGACGATCACCCGGCGACCGCGCTGTGCGAGATCGCTCACGACTCCGACGATACCCGCATCCAGAAACTGGGCTTCGTCGATCGCAATGACGTGCGCCCCTGGATCTACCGCGCGTGCCAACTGCAAAGACGAATCCACCGGAATCGCTTCGACCACGCGGCCGTCGTGACTGGAAATGGCGTAGATCCCCGAATAGCGCTCGTCCAGGTGCGATTTGAACACCTGCGCCTTCTTCCGCGCGATCAGGGACCGGCGAACGCGCCGGATCAGCTCTTCGCTCTTGCCGCTGAACATCACGCCGGCGATCACCTCGACCCAACCGCCCGCGGGCTGAAAGATCGAGCTCACCTGCGGCTGCCTCCGCGATCTCCTCCGCGCCCGCGGGGCGGGCCCGCGCGGCCCGAGTCGCGACCGGCGTAGCGTCCGGAATCCCGTGGCGGCCCACTGCGTGGCGGACGATCATCCCGACCGCGCGGTGGCCTGTCGTCCCGGCCGCGTGGTGGCCTGTCGTCGCGTGAGCGGGGGGGTCTGTCGTCCCGTCCGCGCGGCGGTCTCTCCTCTCTGCGCGGTGGTCTGTCCTCCCGCGCGGGCTTGGGCGGCTTCGGCGCGACGGGGACGGTCAGCGCGTGCTCGCGCTCCCGCTCGAGCAGCCGCAGCAGCGCCGCAGCCACCTCGACCGCGTCGTACTGCTCCAGCAGCGGCTCGAGCGCCGTCATCTCCCGGAACGCGACACCCGTATCGAGCACCTGCCTGAGCTCCGCGCGCAGAGTGTCGTCCTTGCGGCGCGCCTGCCGCACGGCGTCGCCCACCGCGAGCGGCTTCGCTAGTCCGCCGGTGAGCTGCTTGAGCCCGGTCAGGTCGCCCGCCTCGACGAACGCGATCACGCGCGCCGCGGTCACCGCGCGCGCGGCCTCGACGTCGGCCTGCGCCAGCGGCGGATCGTAGAAGACGATCGTGTGGACGTTCTCGCCCGCCGGCGCGGTGCTCACGGTCACAGGATCGTCGCCGCGGCGATAGCCGAGCTGCGCCAGCGTCCGCTTCGCGTCGGCTTGCGATTCGGGGTGCCGGGCGATCACCACCGCCGAGGGCGGGTCGAGCTCGTCGAGCAGCCGCCAGAGCGACGCCGGCCGTGCCGCCGAGGGCGTAGTGACGTACTCCATCGCCATCGGCTGAGGCTCCTCGCCTTCCGGCGTAACGACCGCGGCCGTCGCGCGCCGCGCGCGGAACATGTACCGGTCAATGAAGCTCTGGACGGCGGGGGTCACCTCCCGCACCACCAGCGTTCGGGACGCGGTTTCCGGAACCTCGGCGAGAACCGCCTCGAGCGCGGCGAGTTGGTCGCCGCCGGCCTCGATGACGTCCTCGATCCACGTGAACAGCACGGATTTGACGCCGTCCACCCGGAGGACGGAGCGGGCCATCAGCGCGCGGAGGACCTCGGGTGGCCCCGCCACCGCCGGTACCGGCACGCCGGCCATGAGCCGCGCCGCTCGGTGCTCGGCGGTAGCCGGGAAAAGATCGATGCCCACGGTTCCAAACCGCTCGAAGGCACCTCGCACGACCGCGAAGGTGCTGGACGGATCCGGCGTGACGACCAGGAACTGTGTCGCCGCGACCGTGCCGTCTATCCGCTCCATGGACGGGGTGATGACCTCGGCGAGCGAGCTCCAGTCCCGCGGTAGGACACGGACGACGTTCTGCGAGCGCGAGCTGGTGGCCGCCGCTTCGGCTTCGGTTTTCTTATCGGTCATTTGCTTGGTTGTCGTACATTGATAGCGTCGCCCGTCGCCGCCCGGTAATATCAGGAATCTACCACCCCGCGTCCGCATGATAACCGCGATCGTTCTCGTCAAAGCCGAGCCCAGACTCATTCCGCAATGCGCCACTGCCCTGGCGGGAATAGAGGGCGTCTCGCAGGTGTATTCCGTGTCCGGCGAATGGGATCTCGTCGCGATGATCGAAGTCACGGATTACGAGAGCGTTGCGCGCGTCGTGACCGAGAATTTTCCGACGGTTCCCGGTCTCGTCCACACCCAGACGCTGACCGCGTTTCGCGCTTACTCGAAGAAGGACCTGGAACAGGCCTGGGATATCGGCATCGAGTGAAGGCGGGGCGTTAGATGGCTCTCTTGCAGCCGGGTCCGGACGCGGCCAGCCGCGCGGCCCTCAGGTACATCCAACGTCTCTTGCCGGGGGTGGACGCGGTCGAGGCCGGCCAGCTGTCCGATCCCGCGTTTCCGCGGATGGACCCGCCGCAGCTCTCCGCGGCGCCGATGCTCGGCGGCGGCGCGATGCGGGCTGTCGAAGTGGGCGGCGAGCCGGAGGCGCGATTCGCGGCGTTCCTGGATGGGACGCAGAGCGTGCGCATCGTCGCGCGCCACGGCGGCGTCCCCATCGTGTTGGGCATCGTCGCGGCGGCAGTTCGCGAGCGGATTGACCGGAGGCTCGTGACATGGACGGGGTGCGCGCCGCGGGTCGAGCGGCGGCTGTATCTGCCGTTCGCGTACGCACCTGCGCTGGCCGGCGAGAGCGATCCCGCGTTCACTGTGGTGGACACGACCGATGCGAGCATGGGCGAGCTGCCTTCGCGCCATCCGGCCGCGCTGCTCGAGAGCGCGATCAAGTCGGTCCGAAGGGATCGCGAGCGCGTCGAGGTGATACTGGCGGAAGCGTGGTGCGCGGCGCGCGAGGAGCCGATCTGCATAGACGGCGGAATCGCGTCGAGCGCGCGCGTCGCCGGGTCGGGCGTCGCCGTAGGTGTAGTGAAGACACACAACACGATTCACGCGGAGGGCACCGATCTCGACGTCGTGCTCGGGCTCGCGCAGGGTGAGAGAACGCCGCCGTTCCGGATACAGTCCGGCGGCCGCGCGCCGGTGTCGAGCTGGTACCTGCGGCTGCGCGACAACAAGGGACACGACGCGACGTGGGGACTGGTGCGCATCGAAGCGTGCGACACGGTGAGCTCCAATGCCGACGTGGACCGGATTTCCCGCTGGGTGCTGGCGGAAGCGGCGCCGCTCGCGCTCCCCGACGCGCGCTGGGACAAGATGAGCTACGGCGTGCGCAACTCCGAAGAGTTTCTCCGGGCGATCGCGTGAGCGAGCAGGCGCTCGGAAGAGTCGTCGCCACCGAGCGGCGGCCGAACACGCCGCACCAGTTCCACTTTTGGACCGCGGTCACGTCGCCCGTCGGGATCGGGACGATCGTGCGCGTGGACGGCGAGCATCCCGTGGACGGACAGCTGCCGAAGATCTACGGCGCGGTGATAGAGGGATTCAGCTACAGCGATCTCGTCTCGCCGATGCACGACGTGCTCGGCCACGACGGCGAGCCCTCGAGCGCGGGCTTCGCGCCCACCGAGCGCACGGAGATCCGGCTGTACACCGCGGCGGTGCTGCGGATGATTCCCGAGGAGCCGCTCCAGCCGGTGCCGATGGGCTCGGTGTTCCTCGCCGACGAGCACGACGTCGCCGTCGCGCTGCGGATGGACGGCTACCTCAAGGAAGGCGCGCGCACCGGAATCCCGATCGGGATCTATCACGCGGGCGGCACGGACGCGCCGATCTATCTCGACGCGGACTTTCTCGTGGGGCCCGAGGCCGCGCACCTCAACATCTCCGGCGTGTCGGGGCTCGCGACGAAGACGAGCGCGGTGGAGTGGCTGCTGTCGTCGCTGTTCACGCACTTCCCGGAGAAGAAGGGCACGATCGCGGCGGTCGCGTTCAACGTCAAAGGTCCCGATCTCTGCTATCTCGACCAGCCGGGCAAGCTCGAGCCGGCCGACGAGATCATGTACGAGAAGATGGGCGTTCCGGCCAAGCCGTTCGCGAACGTGCGGTACTACGCCGCGTACGACGCCGGCGGCTACAACCTCAACACTCTCCGCTCTAACGAAGCGCTGCTGCACAACGTGCACCCGCTCACGTGGGGGCTCCGCGAGGTGTTGCAGTACGCCGAGGTGCTGCTCAACAAGGACGACGTGGACGCGAAAGCCGACGCGGTGATCGACTTCATCCGCGACAAGATCGCCGGCCGTGAGTTCCGTGACGAGCGTCTGGCGAAGCGCACCTACAACGTCGACTCGTTCGCGGAGCTGGACGAGTGGTTCCGCGATGTCCTCTCGATGCTGGAGGAGAGCAACTCCGAGAGCTACCGGACGCACCACGTGGCGACCATCAGGAAAGTTCGCAACCGGCTGACCAACATCGCCCTGCGCTGCGCCGGGCTGGTCACGGCCGAGGGCACCGTGAGCGACCTGCCGTTCGGGAGCTTCGAGGACCGCGGAGTGTACGTAGTTGACGTGGCGCTCCTCGAGGAGGACGCGCAGGACCTGATCTTCACGCGCATCGTTTCCAAGCTCCGCGAGCACCTCGAGCGGCGAAACCTGGGCGTTGACCATGTCGTGGTTTTCGTCGACGAGCTGAACAAGTACGCCGCGACGGAGGGGCCGGAGACTTATGTCAGAAAAATGCTGCTCGACATCGCCGAGAGGGGCCGGTATCTCGGTCTCGTTTTGTTCGGCGCGCAGCAGTTCCGCTCGCAGGTGCACCGGCGCGTGGTCGGCAATTCCGGCACGTCGCTGTTCGGGCGGATGGACGCGGACGAGCTCGCTGCTCCCGGGTACGCGGTGTTGAGCCAGGCGGTCAAGACCAAGCTCTCCACGCTGGAGAAGGGTCAGCTGATGGTGCGGCATCCGCATTTCACGCAGCCCGTCTTCGTCAGGTTCCCGCGCCCGGCGGTGATGCAGGGGCGCGACGGCGCCGAGCTGTTCCCGCAGGCCGAGGAAGTTGCGCTCGACGCCGCGGTGACGCGTTCGCTTCGTGTGCTGGATCCGACGATCTCGCTGGAGTGGGTCAAGCAGCACATCGCGCTGCGGGAGGACGACGAGGTGATCCGCGCGCGCAACGCGACGGTGCTGGCGCGGCCGCGGGATGTGAAGGCGTTCTTCGCGTCGCGCTTGCGGCCGCTGGCGCCGGTGCGCGCGGAGACGCCGCGGCAGCGGCCCGCGCCCATCAAGCTTCCGGCGGGCGACGACCCGTATGGGTTCTGAGCGAGTGAGAGCGTCCCGCATCCGGGGCTTGCTCGGCGGCGCGGTGGCGATGCTGGCGGTGTTGCTGTGCGCGGCGCCCGCGCACGCCCAGCGCGTCCGGCTCGAGATCCGTCCGCAGGTGGGTGATACGATCCACATGCAGCTCGACCAGCAAATCGAGGTCACCGGTACGTCGCCGGATGCCCCGGGCGCGCCCAAGTCCATGACGGGATCCATCCACGTGCGGACGCGCGCGATCCCGCTGCGGCGGCTCGCGTCCGGGAGTCTGGTGCAGGCCGTGACGGACTCGATGGCTCTCACGCCGATCGGTGGATCTCCGGTCAGCACTCCCCGCAGCGCTCTGGAAGGGGCGCGCGTGACCATGATAGTGGGGCATGACGGCGGCATGCAGGTGCTCGATACCGGAGAGCACGACGGCGAAACTCCGCCTTTCTTTCCGCCGACGGCTCCGATGCTTCCCGACCGTCCGGTCAGCGTGGGCGGCACATGGAGGCGGACCCTGGATCTTCCGATCGGCAATGGGCCCGCGGGCATGGCTCGCGTGCAAGCGAATTTCAGGCTCGATTCGCTGGGCCAAAACGGCGATATTGCATACATCACGCTGAACGGAACTCTCAGCAGAATCGGTGAGTCCGATCGCAGCGGCGGTACGCAACGAAGCACCGGTACGCTGTCGGGACGAATGCAGCTCGATCGCAGGCTGGGCTGGATCACGGATACGTATCTCGTACTGAACGTGCATTCGGTGATTACTTCGGGTAAGGCCTCAGGGCCGTCGGCGCAGCTCCAGATGAAAGTCACGCAGCGACTCCGCGCAATGCGAGGTTCATGAGACTAGTTCATCTGTCGGATCTCCATCTTGGCTTCCGGCAGTACCAGCGCTTCACCCCGATGGGAATCAACCAACGTGAGCACGACGTCGCGCTCGCGTTCCGGAAGGCCATCGACAAGACCATCGAGCTGCAGCCCGACATCGTGCTGTTCGCCGGCGACGTGTTCCACAACGTGCGGCCCACCAACCCGGCGATCATCCACGCGTTCAAGCAGCTCTCGCGGCTGATGCAGATGCTGCCGGACGCGATCGTCGTCATGGTTGCGGGCAACCACGACACGCCGCGCACCACCGAGACGGGGTGCCTGCTCAAGCTGTTCAAGCCGCTGAACATTTATGTGGTGGACGGCGGCTACGAGCATATCCCGATCAGCGACCGGGACCTGTCCATCCTCGCGGTCCCCGACCTCGGCGGGGCGGAGCCGCCGGTGTTGCGGCCGCAGGGCAACAAGCGGTACAACGTCCTCTTGATGCATGGCGAGATTCAGGGGCTGCTCCCGCCGCACGTGGGCATGGCGGAGCGCGGCACGATGGAGATCAGCAGGGAACAGCTCGGCGCGCAGAACTGGGACTACGTGGCGCTCGGGCACTATCACGTCTGGCGCGAGATCGCGTCGAACGCGTTTTACTCCGGCTCGCTGGAGTACACGAGCACGACCATCTGGGGCGAGGTCGCCGAGGAAGCCGCGCTCGACGGAAAGACCTGGCGCGCGGCGGCGCCGCGCGAAAGGATCGGGAAGCCCGGCAAGGGCTTCATCGAGTGGGACCTCGACAGCGGGAAGCAGACCTTTCATCCGATCGAGACGCGCGCGGTGATCGATCTGCCCGAGCTCGACGCGCGCGGGATGACCGCCGCCGAGGTGGATCAGGCGATCAGCGAGCGGGTGGAGGGCTCGCCGGTCCCGATTGACGAAGCCATCGTGCGGCTGGTGGCGAAGAACGTCGCGCGGCACGTGGCGCGCGAGCTGGACCACAAGGCGCTGCGCGAGTACAAGCGCCGCGCGCTGCACTTCCATCTCGATCCGCGCCGGCCCGAGGTCATCAGAGTGCACGGCCACGCCGCGCCCGGCCGGCGCGCGTCGCTCGCCGAGCTCGTGCGTGACGGGCTGCGCAGCCGGCCGATAGACTCCGAGATAGATCGCGAGGAGTTGGTCGCCGCGGGACTCGACTACCTCACGCAGGCCGAAGCAGTCGAGCAGCCGGTCTTCGCCGACGGGCCCGTATGAGAATCAACCGGCTCCAGCTCACGAACTTCCGGCAGCACGCCGACACCAGCATCGAGTTCGGCACCGGGATCACGGGCGTCATCGGACCCAACGGCGCGGGGAAGACGACGATCCTCGAGGCGATCGCGTGGTGTCTGTACGGCACGGGCGCGCAGCGCGACAAGCTGGAGACGATCCGCTTCCAGCGCGCGGGCGAGCGCGCGCCGGTCAGGGTCGTGCTCGACTTCGAACTGTCCGGTCAGCGCTACCGCGTGAGCCGCGAGCTGTCGCGCGCGGAGGTATACGTCAACGACGACGACTCTCCGGTTGCGACCACTAAGACCGGTGTGAACGAGTTTATCCAGCGGCGGCTGGGGATGACGCGCGTCGAGTTCTTCAACACATACTTCACCGACCAGAAGCAGCTCAGCGTGATGGCCGCGATGAAGCCGACGGAGCGCGCGCATTTTCTCTCTCGCGTGCTCGGCTACGAGAAGCTGCGGACCGCGCAGGAGCTGGTGCGGGAGCGGCGAAAGACAATCCTCGCCGAGATGTCCGGGCTGCGCGCGGGAATGCCGGATCCCGACGTGATCGCGCGCACGCTGGCCGAGGCGAGCAAGCGCGCCGCCGACGGCGCGCGGCTGGCGACGGAGAAGCGGCGGGTGCACACGGAATGCGACACGGCGTTGCAGCAAATCGCGCCGCGCTGGGCCGCCGCGCAGGAGGCGCGCGAATCGCTGCAGAAGTTCGCGGCCGAGATCCAGGTCGCCGAATCGGAGGTGCGCGCGCTCGTGGCGCGGGGCGAGCGGATCGGCGCCGACCTCAACGAGATCGTGGTCGCCGGGGCGGAGCTCGACGACCTGCGCGTGCGGACCGCGCCGCTCGCCGCGCTCACCGCCGAGCTGCAGAGGCTGGATTCGCTGTATCGGGAGGAGGGGAGGAGGCAGACGCTCGCCGAGCAGTCGCGTGAGCTTGCCGTCGAGATCGAGCGACTGATCGCGAAGAAGACGAACCTCGCGGGCGCGCCGGCGGAGGAAGAAACCGTCACGCTGGAGCTGGAGAAGCAGCGGGCGGCGCTCGAGGAGATTCAGGGGAAGCTGGAGGCGCGCCGCACCGAGTGGGTGCGGGACAAGCAGGAAGCGCAGACCAAGCGGCAGGCCCTGCTCCGCCAGCATGGGGAAGTAAAGGAGCAGCTGCGACTTCTCGCGGACCTCGGCCCGGACGGCGCGTGCCCGACGTGCAGCCGCGCGCTCGGCGAGAATTTCGGCAAGGTCGTCGAGCACCTCACCGAGCAACTGGAAGCGCTGACGTCCGACGGCAAGTATTTCCGAAAGCGGATGGAAGAGCTGGACCAGATGCCGGAGGACATCAAGGGGCTCGACGAGGCGCGGCGGGCGGCCGTGCAGACCGTCGCGGGCCTCGAGCGCCAGCTCGCGAAGGTGCAAAGCGCGGTGCAGGAGATGACGGGCGTCGCGCGGGAGCTGACTCAAAAGGAGCAGCGGCAGGCGCAGCTCGTGCAGGAGATCGCGGCGATGCCGGGCGGGTTCGACGCCACGGAGCACGCGCGGGTGCGCGCGCAGATCGAGGAGCTGACGCCGGTGGCTGCGAAGGGTGAGCGGCTCGCCGCGCTGGCCGAACGCGAGCCGCAGATACGCGCGGAGTACGACGAGGTCGCGACGCTGCTCGTGGCGCATCGCACGCGCGCGCAGGAGCTGCGGGAAGCGCATGCGACGATCGCGTTCTCCGAGGACGAGTACCTCTCGACGAAGTCGGAGCACGAGCGCGTCACCGAGGCCGCGCGGAAAGCGGAGCTGGAGCGAATCACGGCGGAAGGCGAGCTCCGCAGCGCGGACGCCGCGGCCGACGCCGCGCGCGAGGCGGCGGCCGAGCTGGCCAAGCGCGAGGAGAAACTATCGGCGCTCAAGCGCGCGCGCCGGATCCACGACGAGCTCGACCGCGCCTACTCCGACCTGCGCAGCGACCTGAACGCGCAGCTCCGGCCGGAGCTGTCGGAGCTGGCAAGTGGATTCCTGTCCGAGCTCACGGATTCGCGTTATTCCGAGCTGGAGCTGACCAACGACTACGACCTCACGGTGCTGGACGACGGGATCCCGAAGCCGGTGATCTCCGGCGGAGAAGAGGACGTCGCGCATCTCGTGCTGCGGCTCGCGATCTCGCAGATGATCGCCGAGCGCGCTGGGCAGCCGTTTTCGCTGCTGATCCTGGACGAGATCTTCGGCTCGCTCGACGAGGCCAGGCGGCACAACGTGATAAACCTGCTTCGGCGACTGCACGACAGGTTCGAGCAGGTCATCCTGATCACGCACATCGAGTCGGTGCGCGAAGGGCTCGACCGCGTCATCTCGGTGCGGTACGACGAGGGTAGCGGCGCCTCGCGCGTGGAGGAGAGCGCGCCGTGCGACGATCTCGCCACCGCGCTCGCCGCGATTCCGGTGCTGGAACCGGTCGCCGCCGCGAGCTGATGTCCGCAGCGAGGGGTTGGCGGAACGATCGAGCGCTGGAAGGCCCCTTCCAGATCGTGGACGACGACATTCCCGCGCTGAACCGGCTGTTCAGCGAAGTGTTCACCGAGCGCTACCGGAAGGACGGGATGGTGAGCGTCCGTGTGCCCGGGCTCAACCCGCAGATGTGGCAGTACGCCGTCGCGGACGCCGCGCGCGGCGCCGTCCTCTGGCGCGATCTGGACGGCGGGATCGCGGCGTTCAATCTGGTGCACGCATCAGGGACGGAAGGATGGATGGGTCCACTCGCCGTGGCGCAGGCGTATCAGGGACGCGGCGCGGGGAAGCTGATCGTGACGCACGGCGTGGAGTGGCTCAGGGCGCGGGGCGCGCGCGTGATCGGCCTCGAGACGATGCCGCGCACGATGGACAATATCGGCTTTTACTCGTCGCTCGATTTTCTGCCCGGTCCGCTCACGATCACGCTCACGCTGCCCGCCGCGCTCGGCGCGACCAAGGCAGTGGAGCTCGGCCGGATGAGCGACGACCAGCGCGACGCGGCGATCTCGCAGTGCGCGGATCTGCTCGGCGCGCTATGCCCGGGCTACGATTTCACCCGCGAGCTGCGGCTGACTCACGAGCTGGGACTCGGCGACACGCTGCTCAGCTATGCCGGGTCGGAGCTGCGGGCGTTCGCGCTGTGCCATTCGGTGCCGCTGGTCGAGGGCCGCGAGCGGGAGGAGATGCGGGTGCTCAAGCTGGTCGCGCGCGACGACGACGCGTTTGCCAGGATCGTCGTGGAATTGGCCGCATACGCGCGGAAGATCGGGACGCGGACGATGTCGGTCAGGGTTCAGGGAGCGTACCCGGGGGCGTACCGGATTCTGGTAGCGCAGGGGGCGAAGGTGCGGTGGACGGACCTTCGAATGACGGTGGAAGGGTACGGTGAGGTGCTTCCCAAGAGCGGAGTGGTGCTGTCGAATTGGGAGATTTAACTGTGGCAGTCAAAACATCGACTCGATCGCATTTTTCAGCGTAACCCGCCTGACGTACTCGATCTCCTCCGGCGCGAACGGCACTGGAGTGATCCCGAACGTCCGCCTGATCTCGTTTTCCGGCACCGTGTTGTCTATCGAGAGCAGGTCGAGCAGCCCCGTCGTCACCGGCGGTTTCGGGACGACGCGCTGCATGAGCGCGACGAGCGGGCGCAGCACCGCGACCGGCACGGACAGCAGCATGCGCTGCGTGCGCATCGCCACCAGAATCCGCTCCGTCATCTCCCGCAGCGAGAGCTCGGCGGGTCCGCCGAGTGGGTACTCGCTGCCGATCGTATCGTCGCGATCGAGGGCGACGCCGACAGCGCCGGCGACGTCCCGAACGGCAATCGGCTGAAAGCGCGCGCGGCCGCCGCCAGGGACGGGAAAGACGAGTGGGCTGAGCCGGATCATCCGGGCAAGCACGTTCACGAAAGCGTCCTGCGCCCCGAAGATGACGGACGGCTTGAGGGCCGTCCATTTGAGTCCGCTGTTCCGCACGGCGTCCTCGGCCAGTCCCTTGCTGCGGAGAAACTCGTACGGCGAGCTGGATGAGGCGCCGTTCTGCGACATGTAGATGAAGCGTGTCGCGCCGGCGCGCGCGGCCTGCCGCAGTACCAGTTGCGTGGCTTCGGTATTGGTGGATTCGTAGTCGTCTCCGGCGCGCTCGATCGCGATCGCCGCGAGATGGACGACGGCGGCCGCCCCTTCGAGCGCCGACGCCAGCGCGCTCTCGTCGCGGACGTCGCCGACGCACAGCTCCAGCTTGTGCTCGCCGAGCCGGGACGCTCCCTTGGCCGCGTCGCGCACGAGCGCCCGGACCTTCCACCCGCGGCGCACCAGCTCGCGGCAGGTGTGCATCCCCACGAAGCCGGCCGCGCCCGTGACCAGCACGGGCTTGCTCCGGCCGGCCGCCTGCGGCAGCGGCTGCTCCGCTACGGCGGTGGCGGAGCCGGCATCGTCGTAGTCCGTGCCGGGCCGGTAGATGCTCAGCTCCCCCGGCGCCGCGGCAGCGAAGGATCGCGCAGCGCGATGCCGTAGATCAGCAGGAACACGCCCGCTATCAGCAGAACGTGCACCCATCCCGGCGCGACCGTCGTGATGGTGACAAACGCCCAACTCACGAGCAGCAGAACGGCCAAAATCAATACCGGAATTGCGCGAGATTTCGTTTGACCTGCGCGGTCCGAATCCGTAGCTTTCATGGTAGAATCAGGGTTTGCAGTAGGGACGGAGAGCTCACTTTTTGAG
>JBPPMH010000099.1:0-2116 GCA_051305945.1 Gemmatimonadaceae bacterium | reverse complement strand
GCGCGTCTTGAAGTTCGGATCGCGGATCCTGAACGCCGCGGCTGAAGGGTACAGCACGAGCCCGTCCTCGTCGCGCGCGAGCGTTCCGGTCTCTTCGCTGAGTACCTCAAAGTCGAGCGTGCGAGGGGCGGTGAGCGACTTGATGTCCAGGAACTCGCCAGCGGCTATGAGCGGCTGGGCGAACAGCTGGAGTGACAGAACGGGCGAGAACGTCCAGTCCACGCGGCTCGTGAGCGACAGCTCCTGGTAGCGCAGCGCTCCGAAGACGTACCGCCTGTCGAACGTCGCGTCGGCCGACTCGTCGCTGAACTGCGTGACGTACTGTACTCTCGCCAACCGGTTGATGTACCCCGGGCTCGCGTTCAACCGCAGCTGGGAGAACGGCCGCCAGTCGAACGACGAGCTGAACGAATGGAGCCACGAACCGACATCGTCGGTCTCGCGAACGTACCCGACGTCAGTGGACCACGCATTCCGCCTGTCGGAGATCAACGCCAGCTCCAGCCTGTCGAAGTCGGCGCGGCGCATCACCGGCCCGCCGCGGCCCAGGAACGGATCGAGTGCATTCCGGTTCCATTCCGGGCGCACAAGCACCTGCCAGAAGTTGTTGAACGTCCACTCGGCGGATACGCCGACCGCGTTTCTCCCTGTGAAACCGTCCCAGTTGCGCGCGAGCAGGCCGTGCGGACGGATCATGTAGTTGCGAACGAACCGTCCGGGTGCGTCCTCCCTGTAGGCCACGCTCCAGGTCGCGGCACGAAACCCGGCGACCGTCTGAAAGCCGACGTCGTTCACCTCGAGTCCGGGCGAGACTTCCCTGTAGAACACATTGCCGAGCCAGTGCCTGCCCGAGTTCTTCGCCAGTCCCGCGTGCAGCGTCCTGCCGCTCAGCCGGCGCAGCGTCGGATCGAAACGGTTCGTCTCCCTGTCGGGACGCTGGAGGTAACGCACTGACGACATCTGCGTGGCTGCTACCGCCTCCGGAGTTCCCGCCACCACGCTGCCGCCGGCCGCCGCGTCGAACGACCATTCGCGCTGCCGCCAGCTCTGCTGGAAGTCGAGCCCGCCGAAATACGAATCGCGTCTGAGTGTCGCCGCCGTCGCGGGATCGCCGGGGTCGCGGTTCACGGCTGTGAGCAGCGCGCCCGCGACGGTGTTGCCGCCGCGCAGCTCCTGCCGCGCGCGCGCAACCAGATAGTTGGTCATCGGCTCAACGACTGCTGTGCTCCGCGTGCCGTCGCCAAGCACGACCTCCGCGTCCTCACGCATCGTGACGGCGTCGAGCACTCCGATGCTCAATCCGCGCGACGTCCGTCCCGTGAGCTTCAGCGCTCCGGCAATCGTCGCTTCCTCGGGAGAGTCAGCGAACAGGTATTCGCCCGTGACGTTCCGCTGCGGTGCGCGCCCTATCCTGCGCGAGTGGAACGCGTCGAAGCTGAAGGGATTCAGTAGCGTGGACGCCGAGCTGACGTTGCCCAGCGAGTAGAACTGGAGCGGCGACGCCGAGGCGAAACGCGCCTGCCCGAAGCGGAACGTCTCCGCGCGCTCAACGAAGAAAGGGCGCCGCTCCGGGAAGAACAGTTCGTTGTGCGTGAGATTTATCCGCGCGAGATCCACCTCTACCTGACCGAAGTCCGGATTCACCGTCGCGCTCAGTGTCAGGTTGTTGGTGACGCCGTAGCGCAGGTCCGCACCTGCCGTGAGTCGCGTCTCGCCGCCGCCGCGGAATGGGTTGCCGGGCTCGGAGCCGAGGTACTCGGACCGGGTCGCAACGTACGGAACCAGCTCGACCTGGCGGCGGCGCGGCAGCTCGCTCAACCCAACGAGCCGCGCCCAGTCGGCGGGGCTCTGCGCGCTCGCCTTCGGGCGCGCGGGGAGGAACGACGTCTCCGCCCGCCAGCCGATGACGCGGCTGAACTGGATCCCCCAAACGCTGTCAGCCCCGCCTGTGGTGTAGCGCAGCTGGCCGAACGGGATGCGCAGCTCGGTTGACCATCCGAGGGAATCCATCGTCGCGGCGCCTTCCCACACGGCGTCCCACGAGTTGTCCTGGCCGAGGTTCGCGTCCATCGTCGCGTCGCGCATGGCGCCCGCGGGCGTGATGCGGAAGACGTAC
>JBPPMH010000098.1:0-2859 GCA_051305945.1 Gemmatimonadaceae bacterium | reverse complement strand
ACGCGTGAGCGAGCGGTCCGGCGGAAGACGTCGCGACAGTGGCGCCGATCGTGATACCGGGATTTCCGAAGGGATCGAGCGGCAGCCACTGGTTGTGGCTGTCCGTGACGTTCGTGATGTCGCGCAGTGGTGTGCCCGCGCGAACAGTGATTGTGAGATCGCCGGGCACGTATTCCACAATCCCCGCCGCTCCCGGCGACAGGTCATCCGTGGCGCTCACCGGCCGCCCGGCGTCGAGCCAGGTGCGCGCGCCGACCACGCGCAGCGACGTGCCGTTCTCAAGCGCGGCTCGCACGGCATCACGGACCGGAGCGGCCGCGTCCTCGAGCGCTTGCGAGAAACTCACGATCCGGCCAGGACAACGTCGCCGGCAGCCACGGCAGCTCGGCGCATTGCCGGCACAGCGCTCCATTCGCGACAGGCATGAATGGGTACGACCTTGCCGGGATTGGCGCGTCGTCCGGGATCGAACGCCTCGCGCAGCGTGCACATCGCGGCGAGCGTGTCGTCGGAGAACACGAGGGGCATGTAGTCAAGCTTGTCGAGGCCGATGCCGTGCTCGCCGGTGAGAGTCCCGCCCACCGCGATGCAGGCGCGCATTATCTCTCCCATCGCGCGGTGTACGCGGTCGCGTTCGTCCGGGTCGTCCGCGTTGTATGGGATGTTCGGATGGAGGTTGCCGTCGCCCGCGTGGAACACGTTGCAGACGAGCACGCTGTGCTCGCTGGCGATCGCGTGGATCCGTGCGAGTATCTCCGGCAACTTCGTTCGCGGGATCACCGCGTCCTGAACCACGAGGTGAGGTGCCAGACGGCCCATGGCGCCGAAGGCCTTCTTCCGTCCCTGCCATAACCGGAGACGTTCGGCTTCGTCGCGCGCGACGCGCACGTTGCGCGCACCGGCGTTGCGGCAGAGTGTGCGGACGCGCTCGACATCCTCGTCTATCCCCGCCTCCAGTCCGTCGAGCTCAATGAGCAGTATCGCTTCGGCGTCGGCCGGATACCCGGCCGCATACACGGAAGACTCCACCACCCGGGTGAGCGGACCGTCCATGAATTCGAGCGCAGCAGGAACTATCCCCGACGCGACGATGGCAGAGACAGCCTGCGCTCCCGCGTCGAGCGACATGAAGTCCGCGAGCAGAGTGCGTATCACCTGCGGCCGACTCGTCAGCCTCACGGTCACGTCAAGCGCCACTCCGAAGCACCCTTCGGATCCGACGAACGCGCCAAGCAGGTCGTAGCCGTCATGCTCCCCGTGCTGCGACCCAAGCCGCACGACTTCGCCGTCCGGCAGCACCGCCGTGATGGAAGCGATGTGATTGAGCGTCACGCCGTACTTCAGGCAGTGCGGCCCACCGGCGTTCTCGGCGACGTTGCCACCGATCGTGCAGGCCGCTTCACTCGAAGGGTCGGGTGCGTACAGCAATCCGTGCTTCTGAACCGCGCGATTCAGGTGGAGGTTGACAACGCCCGGCTCGACTGTCGCGCGCCGGTTGCGCACGTCAATCTCCAGCACGCGCTTGAGTCGCTGCAGTCCGACCAGCACGGTTCCGTCCGACAGGGCGCCGCCCGACAGCCCCGTTCCCGCGCCGCGCGGCACGAATGGCGTGTCGTGATCGCGCAGCGCCCGCACGACCGAGACGGTCTCGTCGCGACTTCCGGGGAAGACCGCCAGCATGGGCATCCGCTTGTAGCCGGGCAGGCCGTCCGAGTTGTACACAAGCAGCTCCGTCTGCTTCGTGAGCACGTGCCGCGTGCCGACGATTGCCGTGAGCGCGGATGGTAGTCCCGCTGGCACGCTGCTGACCGTGGCGGCTACAGTCTGCGCCGTCATACAGAGCCCTCTCTGGGCTGGTCGGCCGGGCGACGTGCGCCGACGACACGCAGCGAGTCCCTGGCGAGGCGGAACTCCAGCGGGGCCGGAACCCGCATCAGCTCGCCGTCCAGGCCGATCGTCATCGCGCGGCGGCCCCGCACGCGCACTGTGCACGACTCGACGACGAAGGCGTCGAGATCGAGCGACGAGGAGGCGTGCTCAACTCCGCGCGCGGCTGCGACCATCGCCATCGTGAACAGTCGCGCCGGTCCGCGACCGCGCACGATCATCACATGCAGTCCGCGGCGCCCGCCTGCAACACGCCCCCCCAACTCCGGTGCTTTGAGCTCGCGCTCACCGACCCCCACGAACAGCAATGGCGTCCGATATGAGTGCTTCGCGCCATCAACTTCCAGTTCGACGGAAAGCGCGCGCGGCTGGAGAAATATGGCTATGAAGGCGGCAGCGCTGGCGACTCTGTAACCGAGAAAGCGTTCCAACCGCTCGCGGGTGCGAACGTAGCGGACGTACAACCCGACCGACGCGGTATTGAGGAACGTGTGGTCGTTCACGGTTCCGGCGTCAACCGGCGCGCTCGTGCCGCCCAGCGCAGTCCCGATCGCTTCGCTCGTGTCTTCCGGGATCCCGTGATCCTTCGCGAAATGGTTGAGCGTTCCCACCGCGATCACTGCCATCTCCACGTCCGAGCCGAGGAGGGCGGCCGCCGCCGTGCCGAGCGTGCCGTCGCCACCCGCGACGACCACGCGCTGAGCTCCGGAGTCGATAGCGGCCTGTATCCGCAACCGCAGGCTCTTCCCATCGAGGTCCACGAGCTCGAACGCCCCCGCGTGGCTGAGCGCGTCGCGCGCGTCGCGTCCGCTTGGCGAATTGGGATTCACGAAAGCGGGGATGCGCCGCGAGAATGCAGGCGAGGCGGCGCTCGCGCGCGCGGGGTCGGACAGAGACATCTCTCTGAATAGAACCGGGGGCGTCAGCTTTCGCCAACGCCCCCGGTTGAGAAAGCGGTGCGAGCTACGCGGT
>JBPPMH010000097.1:0-5385 GCA_051305945.1 Gemmatimonadaceae bacterium | reverse complement strand
ATATACGAGCGGGAGATGGCTTGAGCCGCCTGCTCCAGCCGGCCGCCATCCGCCGCGGGAAGCGCCTGCGCCACGGTATTGTCGCGGGCCAGCACGAGCCGCGCGTCCACCCGGTATCCGGCCGGGGTGCGCGTCACGGTGCCGTCAATGTAGTCCTTCGCGCGAATGAGACTCGCGAGGGCCTTGGCGTCGTTGGGGCTCAGCGCTTCGGTCGTGGAATAACCCGACGCGCGGAGCGTGTTCTCGATGTCCGCCTTCGGGATCACAGTGAGGTCGCGCGCATTCGCGTCGCGGCCGAGCCGCGCGCGCAGGGCTTCGGCGAACTGCACGCCGACGCCTGGCTCAGTGCTCTGGAACGTGGCTACCATGACGCGCGGCGGCGGCGGAGCGCCGGGCCGTTGTGCTTGAACGGGCATCGCGGCCAGAACCATCGCAGCCATGGTCAGCGCGGTTCCAGCGGCGATCGAGAAACCTGGACGTGCCTTCAATGTTGTAACCTCCAATGCGGTGAACATCTGTACCCGTTTCCGCCGGTCTGAGTTCCAGCCCGGTTCCCACCCGGAAATGTGCCCCGGGCAATGGGCGAAGAGGGACTCGAACCCCCGACATCCTGCGTGTAAGGCAGGCGCTCTAACCAACTGAGCTATTCGCCCTGATCCGTGGCGGATGCCAGGGAGCGGGAAAGCTTGCCGGGTGTAGTGTCCATTGCAAGCGCTGAGCCGGGAGGACAGTTGGGTGACTAGTGACTAGTGACTAGTGACTAGTACCCCGAAAACCCGGCGATCACTTGAGAATCGCGATGGGTACGAGCACGAGATAGCCGACCACCAGCAAAATGGGCGCAATGGTCTCGCCGCCGCGCCACAGGTCGGCGAAGCCGAGGAGAATCGCCGCCGCGGCGAGTCCCCACCATAGCATGCGACTTCCCGGCAGGCGGGACGCGCCGGTGCTGGCCGAGGTCTCTGGTTTGCTCATGGGCGTAAGGTAGCAGGAAGGAACGGAAGTGAGGAAGCAGTTACTAGTCACTAGTCACTAGTCACTAGTCACCAGTTTCAGCGCAGCACAGACTGCCGCCCCCGCCGATACGCCGCCTGCGCCTCCGCATGCATCCCCGTGTGCAGCAGGATGTCGCCGAGGTTGGCGTGCAGCTGCGGGAGACTCGCGTTGGCGGCGATTCCCTGCTCCGCGACCTCCCGCGCCTCGTCGTACCGCCCGCGCCTGCCGAGCACCACCGCGAGGTTGTTGTACAATGCCGCGCCGTGCGGATGCGCCTCGATCGCCTCGCGGAGCACTCGCTCCGCGCGCTGCAGGTCGCCCTCGACCGCGGCCGCGAGCGCGGAGTGGTGGTACCACACGGCGGGGGGCTGCGCGCCCCACAGCTGGCGGGCCGCCTCCAGCTCGGCGTTGGCGAGCTTCGGGTCGCGCGCCTGGATCGCGAGCGCGCCCGACCATGTGAGGATCACCGGCTCGCGCCGCTCCGTGCGCATGAGAATCTCGTCGCACACGCGCCGGGCCTTGTCCGCCTGGCCGAGCTTCGCGAGCGAGTACGACAGGTTGTGCAGTGGCGAGACGGCGTCCGGCGCGTACACCGTGGCGCGCTGGAAGGCGGACGCCGCCGTGGCCCAGTCGCGGCGCGAGATCGAGATGAGCCCGATGTAGAACGCCGCCGGCGCGTCGCCCTCCCTGAGCTCGAGCACCCGGGTGAATTCGGTGACCGCCTCGTCGTGCATCGCGGCCCGGAAGAAGGCCATGCCGAGATTGCGGTGCTCGTCCGCGTCGGGGCCCTCGGCCGGCTTCGGCATGGATCCCGAGCGTCCCACCTCGACCACGAAGCCGGCGGTGATGAGCCCGTACAGCTCCTTGCCAACGACGAACTCGCCCAGACCCGACTCGTCGATCAGCGCGGTCACGTCGCGATGCCCGTCAATCAGGGGGAGCAGCGCCTGCTGGTCGGCCGTCAGCTCGAGCTTCGTGCGCAGCAACTCCTGCCGCTCGAGCGCGAACACGAGATCAAAGCTGTGAATCTTTTTCTCGACGACCGCCCACTCGTCAACCCGCCGCGCGCCTTCCAGCAGGACGGATTGGGGATCTATGGAGGAGACGGGCACACCGTCCGGCGGCGGGACGGCGGGCGCGAAGTTGAACGCGCCGTCGTCCCAGGTGAACATGAGGTACACGGCTTCTTCGGCGGAGAGCTGGCGGTGCTCGATCTCGGCGTACGCGATCCGCCCGCCGTCGAAGTAGATGCGGCCGACCTGATCACCGCGGTCGATCGTGAGCAGCCCCATCTTGTTGCCCATCGAAAGCAGCTGCAGTACGTCCGGCAGACTCGCCTCGCGCAAGCTGCCGCGAATCGCCATCTAGCGCAGCTCCTCGATCACGTACGCGCTGCGCTCGGGCCATTCAACGATCGTCTTCGTCTCATCGAAGAACACCGGGTCCATCTGTGAATCCTTCTTCGGGTTCAGCGCCTGCACGCGCTCCGCGACGGCCCCGGTCAGCTCCTTGAGGAACGAATCGAATTCCCCGGGAGGCGCGCCATTGCCCCCACCCGCGCCGGGCTTGCGCGTCACTTGCCGGCCCCATTCCCGGAATCCAGCCCCTGAAATACCAGCTGCGTGATCGCGCGCAGCGATTCGAACACACCGGTCCCGCGAAGCGCGTCGGCGGGAAACGACGGCACGCCCCGGAAGTTGAGGATCTCGTCCAGGTCGTCCACCGGCATGATCTCCGACTCCGGCAGGTCGCGCTTGTTGTACTGCATCACCATGGGAAGCTTGCGCGCGTCCACGGCGTGCGCCGCGAGATTCGCGTGCAGGTCCTGCAGGCTCTCGATGTTGTCCTCGAGCTGCCTGGTCTGGCTGTCCGCCACGAATACGACTCCGTCCACTCCCTCCAGGACGAGACGCCGGGTGGCTTCGTAAAAAACCTGTCCCGGTACGGTATAGAGCTGCAGCCGGGTCGAGAAGTCGGCGATCTTGCCGAGGTCCACGGGGAGGAAATCGAAGAACAGGGAGCTGTCGGCCTCCGTGGCCAGCGACATCATCTTCCCCTTCCTGTCCTCGGGCAGCTCGCCGTACACGTGCAGCAGGTTGCTCGTCTTGCCCGACCCGCCCGGGCCGCAATACACGATCTTGCACGTGATCTCGCGCGCCGTGTGGTTAACAATGGGCATCCGGCATCCCTCGCAGGCAGGAACTGATGCGGCCGTCGGCGCGGCCGCGGCAGGTTGCTACATCAAGAATACAACTTGGAACGCGAGTCGGCTCACTCGCTTGCCTCGTAGAACCCCAGCTCGGCCAGCGGATCGGCGGCATCGAGCAGGTTAGGGTCCTCTGCGACGGCCGCGAGCGACCTGTGCAGCTCCGGTGGAAGCGGCGAACGCAGGTCCAGCATCGCGCCCGTCTCCGGATGCGCGAACCTGAGCCAGGCAGCGTGCAGAAAATGCCGCTTCGGCGGCAGGCCCGCGAGCTTGCGGCCTCCGCCGCCGCCGTACACGTCGTCGCCCAGCACAGGGTGACCCACCGAGGCCAGATGGACGCGAATTTGGTGCGTGCGTCCGGTGTGCAGCTGAGCGCGGAGCAGGTCCGCGGAGTTGTACCGCGCGAGACGGACGAAATCGGTCCGGGCCGCGCGTCCGGCGGACACGATCGCCATGCGCTTCCGGTCGTTGGGGTCGCGCGCGATCGGCCGGTCTATCGTCAGCGTGTCCTGCGCGAGATGTCCCCACACCATGGCGGCGTAGCGCCGCGCTACCCGCCGGTCGGCGATCGCCGCGCCGAGCAGCCGCTGCGCCCGCTCCGTCTTCGCCACCACCAGCAGCCCCGAGGTCTCCTTGTCCAGCCGGTGCACGATCCCCGCGCGGTCCGGCACTCCGTCGGCGTCGCGACCCTCGCGGCCGAGCAGGGCGTTGACCAGCGTGCCGCTCCAGTTGCCCGGCGCGGGATGCACGACCATTCCCGCGGGCTTGTCCACGACGAGCAGCGAGTCGTCCTCATGGACGACCGAGAGATCGATCTTCTCCGGCAGGATCTCGCGCGTCTCGGGCGGCGGAATCACCACGTCCACCCGCTCACCGGCCACCGGCCGGTAGCTCGCCTTCTCGGAGCGCCCCGCGACGGTCACGTTACCGTTGGCTATCAACGTGGCTGCCGCGGTCCGTGAGAGGTCGAGCCGCCGCGCGACGAGGAGATCGAGCCGAGTTTCCGAGCCGGCCTCGGCCACGAACGTGTGGCGCGTCTCCAGTGCTATATCTCGTTCGGCTTGCTGCTGAACTGCGATGTGGCCACTGCCTCCGCCTTTTCTTCTCCCCACAGCACCCACGCCAGCATGAACGCGCCCGTGCTCACGGCCATGTCCGCGATGTTGAACGTCCACCAGCGCAGGTTCGGGCCGAGGCCGATGTCGATGAAGTCCACGACGCCGAGGGGCGAGCGCAGCCTGTCGACCAGATTGCCGATCGCGCCAGCGCAGACCAGCGCGAGCGCGAGCGTCCGCGGCCAGTCGTCCGGGCGCGTGGTGCGGTACAGCCGCGCCAGGATGTACAGCGCCCCAATCGTGAGGATCGTGAATATCCAGCGAGAGTAATCGCCCAGGTGCAGGCCGAAGGCCGCGCCGGGGTTGTACACCAGCGTGAATCGCAGATACTCGCCGATCACCTGCCGCGGAATCCGCTGCGGCACCAGCGCATACACCGCGATGGTCTTCGTGACGACGTCGATGAGCACGACGCCGACGATGACCGACCAGAACAGCGGGGCGTTACGCCTGTCGCTTTCCATCTTCTTCCCGCTGCTTGCACTCGATGCAGAAGCGCGCGTGCGGCAGCGCGTCGAGGCGGTCATACCCGATGTCGCTCCCGCAGTTGTGACACTTGCCGAACATCTCCGGCGAGCGGTACAGGCGGCGCAGCGCTTCATCTATGTGCCAAAGGAACCTTCCCTCCTGGCTCGCGAAGAGAAACGCCTTCTCGCGCTCCATGGCGTCGGTGCCCTGATCCGCCATGTGGAACGAATAGGAACTGAATCCGTCGGCACCCTGCTCGGTGGATCCGAAAGTCTCGTCGTAGTGGCCGAGCTCGCGCAGCACGCGCTTGCGCTCTTCCATGAGTCGCTTCTCGAAATGACCGAGCATCTTCTTGGTCATTCCCTTCGCCTTCTTCTCGCTGCCGCTAGCCGTTGCCATTCTTCATCCTACCTTCTTCAAGGCGACATGTGCGGTGACCCCGTCGAGGTCGACCTCCCTTGCCGCGTTCCGTGAGGCGCTCCCGCCGGTTGCGAGCTCTCGCGCCAGTATTTCCTCGGCGATCCACTCGCGATGGGCCTCGACCGCGCCCTCCAGCTCCGGATCCCCCCACACCACGACCGAAATGCGGTCGCTTACCTC
>JBPPMH010000096.1:0-2888 GCA_051305945.1 Gemmatimonadaceae bacterium | reverse complement strand
GGCGCGCGGGGGATCGGCTGCACGTTCTACGAGGCGAACCTCGGCGAGCTGCTGCGCCGGCTGGTGGACGGCGGCGGGGCGATCGAGCACGTTCGCTGCGTGGAGAGAAACGAGGGGACGTGCGAATGGCGGGCCGAATGGAGATAACGTGTGATCGACTGATCCCTTTCTGACTCGAGATGCTAACCCCCAAGTCCCTTCCATCCATTCAGCAGGCCATCGAGGACTCAGGCATTGACGGCTGGCTGATCTTTGATTTTCACGGGCTGAACCCCATCGCCGGCGGCATGCTCCACCTCGAGGGAATGACTACCCGCCGCCTCTTCGCCTTCATCCCCCGCGAAGGGACTCCCGTGGCGATCTCCCACGCGATAGAGCAGGGCCCGTGGAAGCACTGGCCCGCCGAATGGAAAAAAGTCGAGTACAGCGGCTGGCGCGTGCTCGAGTCGACGCTCGCCGAGGTCGTCGGCGGGAAGCGCGTGGCGATGGAGTACTCCGCCGGCGACGCGGTGCCGTATCTCGACCGCGTACCGGCCGGCGTGATCGAGATGGTCCGCGCGGCGGGCGCCACGGTGGAATCGTCAGCCGATCTAGTAACGCGGTTCTACGCGGTGTGGAGCGACGAACAACTCGCCTCACACCACCGCGCCGCGGAGACGATCAGCGGAATCGCGCACGAAGCCATGAAGCTCGCGGGAGAGCGCGCGCGTTCCGGCTCGCCCATGCAAGAGTACGAGCTGCAGCAGTGGATCCTGGACCGGTTCGCGAAAGAGAAGCTGGAGACCGATCACGGGCCCATCGTCGCCATCGGGCCCAACGCCGCCAATCCGCACTACGAGCCCACGGCCGAGGATTCCGCGTCCATCGAGCGCGGAGCGATTCTCCTGATCGATCTCTGGGCGCACGAGCCGGACGGAGTGTTCGCGGACCAGACCTGGATGGGCTCGCTCGGTGAGCCGGATGCGCGGAGCACGGAGGTTTGGGAAACCATCCGCGACGCGCGCGATGCTGCGATTGCGCTGCTGCGCGAGAGGCTGGCCGGCGGAACGCCCGTCCGCGGCGGAGAAGTGGACGACGCTGCGCGCGGAGTGATCGAAGACAGAGGGTTCGGTCCGCAGTTCATCCACCGCACCGGACACTCGATAGACCCGCGCGATCTGCATGGCTCCGGCCCGAATATCGACAATCTCGAGACCCGCGAGGAGCGCACGCTATTGCCCGGGGTCGGGTTCTCGATCGAGCCGGGCGTCTATCTACGCGGCGAAGTGGGAATGCGCACCGAAGTCAACGCATTCATGGCGCGCAAGCTCGTCGTGACGCCGAAAGAGATTCAGCGGGAGCTGATCATCGTGTGACCGGCCGCGTGGGAATCGCCGGCCAGATCGCCGGATCTTCCCCGCCGAGGCCGTACAACGCGAATCGCCTGATGCCCAGTCGTCGGGCGTCGCGCACGATCTCGGCGATCAGCACCGCGTCGTTCACCCAGATCTCGCCCCGACCTGGCGCTCTCGCCCGCAGAGTCGCGCTCGATTCGTCGCGCACGAAGTCCACGTTCCAATCGCGAGCGAGCGCGACCGCCTCCGCGAACGACACCCGGCGGCGTCCCTCTCCGGCCACCCACGCGTAGCCGTCCGCGGGGATCAGCAGCATGATGCGATGCGCGCCGGTCTCCGCCGCGCGCGCTCCGAGCAGCGCGGACATCCTGTCGCGCGGCGTAGAGGGTCCGGGTGAGGCCGGCTCCAACTCCAGACGCACCGCGAGGAAATCCGTCGGCGCGCCAAGGTGACGCCCGGGGTATCCCGACGTGTCGGCCACCGGAACCACGATGCCTACGGGCGAGATTCCGCGGCTGCGTGCGGAATCGGCCACGCTGGTCACGAGCGTGACGAGGTCGTTGACGTCGCGCGGGCCGAGCAATCGGAGGTCGAGCAACATTCCGTCGTACCCGGCGCGGCTGCCGAGCTCCGCCGCCTGCGCGGCGAACCGCTGCCTCGCCTCGGGCTGGGCCATCAGCGCGCGGAGGATGTCGGCTCTGTACGCGGCCGACGCCCAGTTGCTCACAACCAGCAGCCGGGTGCCGGCGTCGTCCGGCCGCGGGGTCATCGGTCCACACCGGGATTCAACGGCAAACGTGACGGTATCCGGTGCCGCGCACGGCAGCGCGACGGCGTGCAGCGCGGACAGGCTGGCCGCGCGGTCGAGCGCCGTTTCCGACGAGCCCGGGAAAAAGATGAATGTCCATTCCTCGGGCTGGCGCGGCGCCGGCCGAAGCAGCGCGCAGCCGCACAGTGCCAGCACGATGAGCCCCGCGCCGACATTTCGCCCCCGCAAATTGGCCGCGCGGCTGGCCGAATTCAGAAGCGCTTCGGGTATCGTTTGTGCGTTACCGTTATTCAATGGCAATCGAATGGCTCATGCCGCGCTTCGCGACGCTCACATCCCTCCTGGTGCTCGGTCTGTCCGGGTGCTCCCGCGACGACGGTCCGGCGTACGCCAAGTCTCCCAACGGAAGCGGTCCGCGAGTCACGGTCATCGGCGTCCCGACCGAGCCGTATCGCCCGATCGCGGTGACGAACGGCGTGCGCCTGAACGGCACTGTACTGTTCACCGGCATCCGTCCGGCAGACTCGACGGCGACGCCCGCCCGCGACCAGAACGTATGCGGCACCACCATCACCGTCCCCACGCTCGTGCTGCGGGACAGCTCGCTGGCGGACGTGGTGGTGTGGCTCGATGACATCAGAACCGGCCGCGCGCTGCCGGTGTCGCGGCGCTTCGAGCTGGTGTCGCAGAAGTGCGTCTTTGTGACGCGCGTGCAGGCCATAGTCGCGGGAGGCGTGCTGAACGTCCGGAACGACGATCCCGTCATCTACAGGAGCCACGCGATC
>JBPPMH010000095.1:0-53532 GCA_051305945.1 Gemmatimonadaceae bacterium | reverse complement strand
TCGCGTGGTACGCGTTCGTGAAGGACCGCGAATCGGGTCGGGGGTAGAGCGAGGAAAGCGCGGAGGGGTTCTCTTCAGGAGCGTCTTAGGCCGAAGGCCGTAGCTCCAGAAGAGGACCCCTCCGTCTTTCCTCGCAGGCGACCAGAGCCTGACTTATTTGAGTCCTTCCTCGAGCGCGTTCCACGCGAGCAGCGCGCATTTGACCCGCGCCGGAAACTTCGAGACGCCCGACAGGGCACGGAGCTGGCCGAGCGACTTGTCCTGCGCCGCGCCCGCGTCGCCCATGATCATTTCACGGTAGCGGACACCGAGAGCCTCCGCTTCTTCGGCGGTCTTGCCCTTTACGGCCTGCGTGATCATGGACGCCGCGGCTTGGGAGATCGAGCAGCCGCGGCCCGTGAAGCTGATGTCCGCGACCTTCTCGCCTTCGACCGAGAGATGCAGGTACACCTCGTCGCCGCAGAGCGGATTCTTCATGGCGATCGTTTTGTGCTCGCCATCGAGCTCGCCCTTGTTGCGCGGCCGGCGGTAGTGGTCGAGGATCAGCTCCTGATACATCGCCTGGATGTTGGCGGCGTTGTCAGACATGCACCCGCCCGAACAATTCCTTCGCCGCCATGATCCCCGACACGAGCGCGTCAATGTCGGCCTCGTCGTTGTACACGTAGAACGACGCGCGCGCGGTCGCCGGTACGTTCAGACGGCGCATCAGCGGCTGCGCGCAATGATGTCCCGCGCGAATGCACACGCCCCAACCGTCGAGGATCGTGGCGAGGTCGTGCGGGTGCACGTCGCCCAGCGTGAAGCTCACGACGCCGCTCCGGTGCTCGACCCCGGGCCCGTAGATGCGCAAGTCGTCTATGCCGGACAGCCGCGTCATCGCTAGCGAGATCAGCTCCCGCTCGTGCCGGCGCACTTCGTCCATTCCGATCGAGTCGAGATACTCAACGGCCGCCGCGAGCCCGACGGCGTTGGCGGCGTTGGGCGTGCCCGCCTCGAACTTGTGCGGCAGCACGTTCCAGGTCGTGTCCGCGTCGTTCACGAACTCGATCATGTCGCCGCCGGTCTGGTACGGCGGCATCGCCTCGAGGAGCGCGCGCCTGCCGATCAGCCCGCCGATTCCCATCGGGCCGAGCATCTTGTGCGCGCTGAACGCATAGAAGTCGACGCCCAGCTCGTCGTAATTCACCGAGAGGTGGGGGGCGCTCTGTGCGCCGTCGCAGACGGAGATCGCGCCCGCCTGCCGCGCGATCGCCGCGATTTCCGCCGCGGGGTTGATGGTTCCCAGCGCGTTGGAAACGTGGCTGAACGCGACGATGCGTGTTCTGCGCGACACAAGCTCCTTCAGGCGCGCCACGTCCACGGTCCCGTCCGGCTCGAGCTCGCAGATGCGCAGCTTCGCCCGTTTGGCGATAGCCAGCTGCTGCCAGGGGACGAAGTTGGCGTGGTGTTCCATCGCCGTGACGACGATCTCGTCGCCCTCGGAGACATTGGCGCCACCCCACGTCGCCGCGACGAGGTTGATCCCTTCCGTGGTGCCACGGGTAAAGATCAACGTGGACGCGTCGCCTACGCCCAAGAACCGGGCGATTCGCTCGCGCGCGGCGAGGTACGCGTCGGTTGCCTTCACCGAGAGCTCGTACGCGCCACGGTGCGGGTTGGCGTTGCTCGTCTCATAGAACCGTACGATGGCGTCCAGCACCGCCCTCGGCTTCTGGCTCGTCGCCGCGGAGTCCAGGTAGTGCAGACCCGGATTGGCGGCGAGCAGAGGGAAATCAGCCTTGCGACTGCTCACACGGGCTTCCTTGGCCCGACGAGCACCGCGCCGTCGCGGACGAGAACCTCGAACACAGGCAGCGCTTCCTCGGCGGGCCCCTGAAGCACCGACCCGGTCCGGAGGTCGAAACGCGCTCCGTGCCAGGCGCATTCGATGGTGCCGTTGCCCGGGGCGTCGCCCAGGGCCATCTCGAACTCCTGGTGCGTGCACACGTTGCCCACGGCCGCAACCACGTCGCCCCGCGTGCGAACCAGGCAGATGGACTGCCCGCTGGAGTGATCGACGGCAACCGGGACGTTCTCCGGTAGGTCGTCCAGCCGGGCGACCTGCTCGAACCCGTGAACCGTAAATGTTTGAGTCACAACGCTTTGAGCCGCCTCGGCCAGGGGTGTCCGTGAGCTTGATTATCCCGACAAATCTACTTAGGATTCAAGACTCGGCATAGTCTCTACTCTATAAGTAGCCAGGTCCAAGCCCTGAAAGCCGCTTGGGCAGCGCCGGGTCGTCCCACGTGAAGCCGTTGGCACGAGCGACCAATAGCCAACAGCCAAATAGCCAAGAGCTGCCGTCATGAGCACCGCCATAGAATCGCTGGTCAACCGGGAATACCAGTACGGCTTCGTCACCGATGTCGAGGCTGACACGATCCCGCGCGGGCTCAACGAAGACGTCGTGCGTGCGATTGCGGCGAAGAAGGACGAGCCGGAGTGGATGGTCGAGTGGCGCCTCAAGGCGTACCGGCGCTGGCTGACGATGACGGAGCCGCACTGGCCCAACGTGACCTACGGCCCGATCGACTATCAGGACATGATCTACTACTCCGCGCCGAAGAGCGTGAAGCCGCTGGCGTCGCTGGAAGAAGTCGATCCCGAGTTGCTCCGGACGTACGAGAAGCTCGGCATATCCCTCAACGAACAGAAGATGCTTTCCGGCGTCGCGGTGGACGCGATCTTCGACAGCGTCTCGGTCGGAACGACGTTCAAGGAGGAGCTGGGCAAGCAGGGGATCATCTTCTGCTCTTTCGGCGAGGCGATCCAGAACCACCCCGACATCGTGCGGAAGTACCTCGGCACGGTGGTGCCGCACAGCGACAACTTCTTCGCCGCGCTCAACGCCGCGGTGTTCAGCGACGGATCATTCTGCTACGTGCCCAAGGGCGTGAAGTGCCCGATGGAGCTGTCCACTTATTTCCGCATCAACGCCGCCGACACGGGGCAGTTCGAGCGCACGCTGATCGTGGCGGACGAGGGCGCGTCGGTGAGCTACCTCGAGGGTTGCACCGCGCCCAAGCGCTCGGGCAACCAGCTACACGCCGCGGTGGTCGAGTTGGTGGCGCTGGACAACGCGTCCATCAAGTACTCGACGGTGCAGAACTGGTATGCCGGCGACGCGGAAGGCGTCGGCGGGATCTACAACTTCGTGACCAAGCGCGGGAAGTGCGTCGGGGTGAACTCCAAGATCTCCTGGACCCAGGTGGAGACCGGCTCGGCGATCACGTGGAAGTATCCGAGCGTCATCCTGCAGGGCGACAACTCCACCGGCGAGTTCTACTCGGTGGCGGTGGTCAACAACCGGCAGCAGGCGGACACCGGCACGAAGATGATCCACATCGGGAAGAACACGAAGAGCACTATCATCTCGAAGGGGATCTCGGCGGGGCGCGGCAACAACAGCTACCGCGGACAGGTGAAGGTGATGCCCCGGGCGACGGGCGCGCGCAACTACACGCAGTGCGACTCGATGCTGATCGGCAACGAGTGCGGCGCGCACACCTTTCCGTACATCGAGGTCCAGAACGATTCCGCGATCGTGGAGCACGAGGCATCCACGTCCAAGATCGGCGAGGACCAGATTTTCTACTGCAAGCAACGCGGGCTGAACGCGGAGCACGCGATCTCGATCATCGTGAGCGGGTTCTGCAAGGAAGTCTTCCAGAACCTGCCGATGGAATTCGCCGTGGAGGCGCAACAGCTCCTCGGCATCTCGCTCGAGGGATCGGTAGGATAGCGGCAGGCCGGGTCCGCTCTCCGCGGAGCTTCGTGCGAGTGAAACAACCAACAACGGAATGAAGTCGTGCTTGAGATAAAGGGACTGCGCGCCAACATCGGCGAGAACGAGATTCTGAAGGGGATAGACCTCACCGTGAAGAGCGGCGAGGTGCACGCAGTGATGGGACCGAACGGCTCGGGCAAGAGCACGCTGGCGCAGGTCATCGCCGGCCACCCGGCCTACGAAGTCACCGCCGGCTCGGTCACCTACGACGGGCAGGACCTGCTCGACATGGAGCCGGAGGAGCGCGCCCAGGCGGGGATTTTTCTCGCGTTCCAGTACCCGGTCGAGATTCCCGGCGTCACCAACGCGTACTTCCTCCGATCGGCGTACAACGCGATCCGCAAGGCGCGCGGTGAAGAAGAGGTGGATCCGCTCGAGTTTCTCGACGTGATGGAAGAGAAGATGAAGCTCGTGGACATGGATCCGGCGATGCTCAACCGTTCGGTCAATGCCGGGTTCTCCGGCGGCGAGAAGAAGCGGAACGAGATCGTGCAACTTGCGGTGTTGAATCCGAAGCTCGCGATACTGGACGAGACCGACAGCGGGCTCGACATCGACGCACTGCGGATCGTCGCCGACGGCGTGAACAAGCTGCGCAGCCCCGAGAAATCGGCCATCGTGGTAACGCACTATCAGCGGCTGCTGAACTACATCGTCCCGGACTACGTCCATGTGCTCGCGGGCGGACGAATCGTGCGCTCCGGCGGCAAGGAGCTGGCGCTCGAGCTCGAGGAGCACGGGTACGACTGGATTCAGTCGCACGCGCCGGAGACGGCGGGAGCGGGAAGCCGGGCGTGACGCAGCCGGAGACAGCGGTAGCGCACTACCTGGAAGCCTTCGAGAATCTCGACGGAAGCGAGCCCGATCGCGTTCGCGAGCTGCGCCGCGCCGGGATGGACCGGTTCGTCGGGCTCGGCTTTCCGACGATGAAGAACGAGGATTGGCACTACACCAGCGTCGCGCCGATCGCGACGCGCTCGTTCGACCGGACGTCGTTCGCGAGCGCGCTCCCCCTGAGCGACATCGATCCGTTCCTGTTCGGCTCCCCCGACTGGCCGCGGCTGGTGTTCGTGGACGGCTGGCTCGTGCCGGAGCTGTCGAGCCTGCCGGAGATCGCGGGCGTGGAGGTGTCGAGCCTGCGCCAGGTCCTGGGGGACGGGGCGGAGAGCGGCGCCCTGCTCGGCACGATCGCGGAGCACGAGACGGCGGGATTCACCGCCCTCAACACGGCGCTCATGCAGGACGGCGCGGTGATCCGTATCCGCGCGAACGTGGAGTTGGAAACGCCGATCCACCTGATCTTCGTCGCGGCGCAGCCGGTACCGCTGACGGTGTCGTTCCCCCGGAATCTGATCGTGCTGGAGCGCGGCGCACGGGCGAGTCTGATCGAGAGCTTCGTCGGGCTGCGGGACGAGAGCTATCTGACGGTTCCCGTCACCGAGATATCACTCGGCGAAGGCGCGCGGCTGGAGCACATCAAGGTGCAGAACGAGAGCCCGGGCGCGTTCCATGTCGGCACGATTCAGGCGCGGCAGGAGCGCGACAGCGAGCTGCACTCGTTCTCGTACGCCGCCGGCGCGGAGCTGTCGCGCACGAACGTGTACACGCTGCTGGACGGGTCCGGATCGTCCTGCACCATGAACGGGATGTTCATGGTGTCGGGGCTGCAGCACGTGGATCACCAGACCCGCATCGAGCACGCGCAACCCAACACTACCAGCCGCGAGATCTACAAGGGAATTCTCGATGGGCACTCGCACGGCGTGTTCAACGGGAAAGTGTACGTGCGTCCCGAGGCGCAGAAGACCGACGGCAAACAGAGCAACAACAACCTGCTGCTGTCGGATCACGCGCGCGTGGACACCAAGCCGCAGCTGGAGATCTTCGCCGACGACGTGAAGTGCACGCACGGCGCCACCGTCGGCCGGCTGGATGAAGTCGCGCTGTTCTACATGAAGAGCCGCGGGCTCGACGCGGAGCAGGCGCGCACGCTGCTGATCTACGCCTTTGCGGCGGACGTACTGGAGGAGATTCCGGTGAAGCCCGTTAGGGACGCGCTCGAGGCCGCCGTGTTCTCGCGCGTGCGCGGAGAAGAGCTGCAGCTCACGAGCGACTAGGGACCAGTTACTCCCGCGACGGCCGGGATCAGCCTCGCGTGTACACGAAGAAAGCGACCGCCAGAGCGAGCATCGCCAGCAGAATCCACGTTCGGGAATGGGACTGCCGGGCGGCCGTGTGCTCGCCGGTCTTCAGCAGAGGCGTCCGAATCGTGGACCGTTTCGTGTCCGGGTCCGCTTCCGGATGGCCGCCGTTGCTCACGACGGTGAAGCCGGTGGGCACAGGGGACGAAGTGAACGTGAGCTTCGCGGTTCCGATCGTTATCTGATCACCGCTCTGGAGCTTCCGCGGAATCACCACCTCCTCGCCGTTCACTCGTGTTCCCGTCGGGCCGAGGCTCTCGAGAATGGCGTCGTCGCCTTCCAGCATCAGCCGCGCGTGAGTGCGCGACACAGTGGGCTCCCGCAGGACGATGTCGCTGTCCGCGTCGCGCCCAACCGTGAACATGGGATGGCGCAGCGGATACGCGCGTCGCTCGAAGTGGTGGACCAGATAACGCTCGGGCATCTTCGGTGGGACCTCCGCTGGAATGACGACCGGCTGTTACATGCGTTTCATCGTCGCGAGAATCGTCTCAGCTCGCATATTGCGACGGACGGTCACCGGCGTACATTCGCGGGACGGCCCAGGCCGCCAGGCGGTTAAAATGGCCCGGAACGCCTTGTGCAGCGCCTGCGAGGCGATAAGCTGCATGTTACAGAGTCGACAGCTCTTGCTCGACAGAGAAAACTGGACCCGGCACATCACCCGATTCGGAGGCGTGTTACATGGCAACCAAGCTCGACAAGACCATCAAGCGGGAGCTGGAGCTCGACGGCAAGGCCTACATGGTCGCGATCTCCCCGGAGGGCGTCAAAGTCACGCAGAAGGGATTTCGGAAGGGGCAGGAGCTGAGCTGGCGGAGCATCATCAGCGGCGACGCGTCGCTGAACGAGGATCTCAACGTCAGCGCGGACGCGACGAATCCGCAGTTTTAAGCAGTCGCTAGCGACTAGTCACTAGTCACCGCCGTTAGGGGGACGGGGAGTCGGAGAGGTGCTCATGCACTATCACCCACTCCCCGTTTTTCCTGGCGAACACAGCGGTCCACGCACCGCCGATCACGTGCGGCTCCCCGTTCGGAGTGAGGTGCGGCACCCGGTAGGTCGTGGTCATGACCGCGGAGTTCGCTGCCAGCACGTCCACGCGCATCGTTGTCCATTCCCATTTCGGGTCGCGCATGTTGCGCCCCACGTAAATCCAGAACTGGCGTATTGCGGCCTCGAGTGAATCGCGGGTGGTAGTGACCGAGCCGCCGGACGCCGAGTAGACCGGGCCTTCCCGGGGGTACAGGCTGAGCATTCCCGCCAGCACGTCGCTCGCGTCAAGATCGTAGGCGGTCTTCACGCGCTGCTCGATCGTCGTGGCGATCGTCCGGCGCTCTTCATCGGTCAGGCCGGTATCTGCGCCCTGCCCGCAAGCCAGCGCGATCCCCGACGCCAGTCCGACCAGCGCGAGCCGCCCCAGGAATGTGATCGTTGTCATCGAGGTGTCCTCATATCGCGACACGAATTGTCTCTCCGGGTGTACAACCTAAATGGTTATGGCGGTCTGGATGGGCTTTAACAAAGGCGTGCCAGTTGCACCTGGCGCGATCATACTGCAGCGCGAGTGCCGTACAAGCCCGTACCGGCTCGCGCAGGAGGCAATATGTATCGCGCATTGAAAGTCCTCGTGTCGTGTGGAGCGGTGCTGGCGGCTGGTTGCGGCGACAGCTCGCGCATGCCTGCCGACCTCAAGAACGATCTCGCGCTGGCCTCAGCCGACGCGGATCTCCAACTGGCGTTGCGCTCCACCGATCAGACGGCGGTCGTCGGCGCGGTCGAGCGGACTACTCCGCCGGCCAGGGCGGTCGCGAGATCGACCCGCGCTCCGCGCCCGCGCCGCTCGCCGACGCCGCAGGTCGTAGCCGACGTGCAGCCGGAGAACGAGATCGTCGAGGAGCCCGAAGTGGCGGCGGCGGATGAGCCGATGCCTGCTCCAGAGCGTGTCGTGGAAGCGCCGGCCGAGGTTGCGGCGACGCCGCGTCCGCGCGCGATCGAGCCCGTCTATGGCGGCTCCGGTACGGGCAGCCGTGGCACCGATTGGGGAACCATCATCGGAATCGCGGGCACCGTCGTGCTTCGGGGCGGTGACGTCGGCGAAGACCGTTGCATTCCGCCGGGTGCCGGGCGCGGTCGTACGCCGATTGCGATCAACGAACGCATCCCGCGGGGAACGCGCGGCACGGGTCGGGTGACGATGGGCGATCGCAGCGGGCGCATGGGTGGAAGTCGTCCGGTGGTCCGCAGCGCCCCTTCGCGGCCGCGGGGCGTGGCGACCCGTCCTACCTCCTCCTCGTCGTCGAGAATCCGGCCGATGCCGAGTGACGGCGGATCCGGAGCGATGACCAACGGTTCGCAGCAGCGGATCGCCGCCAGAGGCGAAGTTCAGTAGTCCGAACGAATCTCTAAAGAAAGCGCGGCCCTTGGTGGCCGCGTTTTTTTTGCCCCGAATCTGCGACTGCGGATTGAGGACCCTTGCGGCCTCAGTCCGAAGTCACAGTTACACGCCACTGGCATTCACTTCCGCCAAAAACGGTATATTCGGAGAAGACAGGGGTGCCTTTACTGGCTGAGAGAGTCCCTCATAACCTGATCCGGCTAGTACCGGCGTAGGGAGTCAAAATGATCGCAGGACCGAACGGGACCGGCGCTGCCCGGACCCAGATGCATTACGCGCGACAGGGCGAGATCACCGACGCGATGCGGTTCGTCGCCGAGCGCGAGGATCTGGAGGCCGAGCTCGTTCGCGCGGAGGTCGCGCGGGGCCGGCTGATAATTCCGGCGAACGTCCATCACCTCGCCGGCGCCCTCGAGCCGATGTGCATTGGCAAGGTGTCCGGCGTGAAGATCAACGCCAACATCGGCAACTCCGCGGTGAGCTCCGACGTGGATGGCGAGCTCGGGAAGCTGCGGATGGCTATCAAGTACGGCGCCGACACCGTCATGGATCTGTCCACGGGCGGAAACATCGACGCCATCAGGCAGGCGATCATCGCCGCGTCGCCGGTCCCGATCGGGACCGTGCCTATCTACCAGGCGGTGCAGCAGGACAAGGAGCTGGAGGAGCTTACCGCCGAGGATCTGCTCGGTATGATCGAGCACCAGGCGCGGCAGGGCGTGGACTACATGACGATTCACGCCGGGATCCTGCTCGAGCATCTACCGCTGGTGCATGGCCGCGTCACCGGAATCGTCAGCCGTGGGGGCTCGCTGCACGCGGTGTGGATGATGGCGCATCGCAGGCAGAACCCGCTGTACGAGCGGTACGACGACATCCTGGACATCTTCCGCCAGTACGACGTGACGATATCGCTCGGCGACTCACTGCGGCCCGGATCGATCGCCGACGCGAGCGACCGCGCGCAGTTCGCCGAGCTGGAGACGCTGGGGGAGCTGACCCTGCGCGCGTGGGAGCGCGACGTGCAAGTGATGGTGGAAGGGCCCGGACACATCCCGATGCATCAGATCGAGATGAACGTGCGCAAGCAGAAGGAGATCTGCCACGAGGCTCCGTTCTACACGCTGGGCCCGCTCGTCACGGACATTGCGCCGGGATACGATCACATTACGAGCGCGATCGGCGCGGCGATGATCGGGTGGTACGGCGACGATATGCTGTGCTACGTCACGCCGAAGGAGCACCTGGGGCTGCCGAACGCGGAGGACGTGCGCAACGGCGTGATCGCCTACAAGATCGCGGCGCACGCGGCGGATATCGCCCGCGGGCGAAAGGGCGCGCGCGACCGGGACGACGCCCTGTCGCGGGCCCGGTACGAGTTCGACTGGAACGAGCAGTTCCGGCTGAGCCTCGATCCGGAGCGGGCGCGCGAGTACCACGACGAAGCGCTGCCCGCGGAGTACTTCAAGAGCGCGGAGTTCTGCGCGATGTGCGGGCCGAAGTTCTGCTCGATGCACCACTCGCGCACCATCGAGGAAGGCCTGGCCGCTCTCGCGCGCGAGAGCGATGAATCGCTGGTGCCCGCGGAGGCGTGAGCCGGATATTTCTGGCTGCGCTCGCGCTCGCGGCGTGCGCGCCGACGCTCACGCCGTTGACGCCGCGCGGGCCACTTCCGGCGGTGGTGGACATTGTCGATCCGGAGACAGCTCCGGTGCCCGTCACGACGCCAGCGGTGGCGGCCGCGATCGCGCGGACGGACGCGGAGTATTTCGGCCAACGGCCACTGATGGTGCCGGTCGCGGGCGTCGCACCGACGGCGCTGCGCGACTCGTACAGCTCCGGGCGCTCCGGCGGCCGCACCCACCGGGCGCTGGACATACCTGCGCGGCGGGGGACGCCGGTGATCGCCGCCGCGGAGGGCACGATCTTCAGCATGCGGCAGAACGCGCTCGGGGGCACGACGCTGTATCTCCTGGATTCGCAGCGACGATTCGTGTACTACTACGCTCACCTCGAGCGGTACCACGACCGGATGTCCCAGGGTGTCGAGGTGCGGCAGGGGGACGTGCTCGGCTACGTCGGCTCGAGCGGGAATGCGCCTCGCAGTTTTCCGCACCTGCACTTTCAGGCGTTGCGGGTCGATCCATCGCGGCGCGACTGGTGGAACGGCTCGCCCGTGGACATCCGCCCGCACTTCCGGATTGCGGGCGCGGAGCGCGGCCGGTGAGCGCGCGACTATCACACGGCGCATGCCGAGGGAGCGGGGCCACATGAAGGGAAAGGATCGGGCGACGCTGCGCGCGGAGGCGCACCACCTGGATCCCGCCGTGCACATCGGCGGGCAGGGAATCAACGACGCGCTGGTTGCCTCTCTGCAGGACGTGCTGCGAACCCGCGAGCTGGTGAAGGTGAAGATCGGAAAGGGGACTGATCTCAAGGCCAGGGAGGCCGCCGAGGTGCTGTCCAAGCGCACCCGCTCGGAGGTGGTGCAGGTGATCGGGCGCACGGTGACTCTCTATCGATTTAATCCCGAGCTGCACGAATGATCTTTCCGGCCGAATGGCCGGCGAGCGTTGAGCGGCGTCCGCGCGGCGTCTATTATTCGTCTTACGCCGGTTTCCACGCGTCACCCAACGAATGCCCTACGTAATAACCGAAGCCTGCAAAGACACCAAGGACAGAGCATGCGTCGACGTCTGTCCGGTCGACTGCATCTACGAAGGTCCGGAGCAGCTGTACATCCATCCGGACGAGTGCATTGATTGCGGCGCCTGCGAGCCCGAGTGTCCCGTCACCGCGATTTTCCCGGAAGAAGACGTGCCCGCGAACATGCAGCAGTACATCCAGATCAATCGCGACGTCTTCAAGAGCGACGACCCGCCGGGCCGCCCGCAGCGCTAGTCCGCTCTTGGTTCGTGTTGGCCCACCCCGCCGCGCACGCTCGTGCCGGCATCGGGGAGAAGGCGCTCCATCAACTCGCAGCTTAGGCGTAGTTGAGCGCGCTGAGGAACTCACCGAGTACGTGATTGAAGGCAGCGGGCTTTTCGAGATTGCTGCAGTGGCCCGCGCCGGGAATCACCTCGAGGCGGCTGCCAGGGATCGCGGCGTGCATGGCGCGCGATTCCTTGACCGGTGTGAGCGCGTCCTCCTCGCCGACGATGATGAGCGTCGGCACGGCGATCGTCGGTAGAAGATCCGTCGAATCCGGGCGGTCCATCATCGCCTGCAGCGCGCCGATGATCCCTTCGACCGGCGCGCCGGCGAGCATCTGATGCAAGCCATCCACGAGCGCCGGGTTCTGCGCGCGCGTGGTGGCGCCCACCATTCCGGATATCTGCGCGTTCGCCACTGCGCCCGCGCCGCTTTCCTTCGCGAGGGCGATCAGCTCCATCCGCTTGCAGCGCGTGTCCGCGGAGTCCGCGCCGGGACGGGTGTCGGCGAGCACGAGCGCCCGCACCAGCTGCGGCCTCGCGCGCCAGATCGCGAACGTCACGTAGCCGCCCATCGACAGCCCGCCCACGACCGCGCGGTTGATGCCGAGGCTGTCCAGCAGCTCGATGACGTCTTCCGCGTACTGCTCCATCGAGTACGGTCCTTCGCGACCCGATTCCCCGAAGCCGCGCAGGTCGGGGGCGATGCACCGCCCGTGCTCGAGCAGAGCGCTGGTCTGCGGGGCCCACAGCGAGCGGTTGTGCGGAAAGCCGTGCAACAGGACGAACGGCAGGCCGGTGCCCACCTCGTCGTACGCTACGGTCAGCCCGTTAGGGAGAGTCGAGACATCGCCCATCGAAAGTCAGCCAGAAAAGGGTGGGGCCGTCCCGCTCGCGCACGCACGCGAGCGCGGCGACAAATGTCTTCGCGCTGTACGTCGAGTCCAACCGGATGCCGTACGCCTCGTGCAACAAGCCGGCCGCCTCGTCCGCGCCTCGAAGCGGGCGGCCGTACGCTCCGCCGTACACGTCGTGCACGACGCGGACCATCCCGCGCGGCACCCGCGCCACCCGCTCTCCGGTCACGTGGAATATCAGCTTCCGTGCCCCGCGCACCAGCGCGGCAACCCGCCGCTTGTTCGCCGCGATCCTGGGCGCGACCCGCGCGCCGAGCACTTCTACCTCCAGTCCGGCAATGGCGAAGCCGAGCGCTAGTCCGGCGGTGGTGCCGCCGCTGCCGAGCGGCAGAACGACTCGGGCCGGAGCGGGCAGCGCTCCCGCCGCGATCTGCTCCGCCAGCTCGAGACCGGCGTTGACCTGCGCCAGAACGCCGAGCGGAGTGCTGCCTCCGAGCGGCACGTAATGGACGCGGCCACGAAACCGGTACGCTGTCGCGCGCACTATCGCGAAGACGGCATTGCTCGAGACTGGTCCCGTTGCGGCGCGCGAGATCAGCTCCGACACGGTCTTCGCGCCCGGGTTCATGTCGTGCTTCCAGCGCATCGCGATCGTCGTAGCGCCAATCGCGCGGGCATGGGTGGCGGTGGCGAGCACGTGGGTCGAGCCCTCTCCGCCGATCGTGAGCACTGTGTCGCCCGCGCGCACCTCCCCCAGCAGAAACTCGAGCGACCGCGCCTTGTTGCCGCCGAACGCATCGGCGTTCAGGTCGTCGCGCTTGAGCCAGAGCCGCGGATGAATCGCACTCGCGCTCATCACCGGAGACGGGAGCGTGCACAGCCGGACGCGCGGAATGCGCTTCAGCGCGGGAAATCTGCGATAGAGGGCGATATCCGGCCCGGCCGGAGACGTCACTAGATTCCCCTCACACTCAAATGCCCGCACCTACCGATCCCACCAGCGCCGCCGCGGCTCCGGGAGCCGTCCGTCACGACGCGCAGTATGTGGACACGCCCAAGACGGCCGAACAGCTCATGGCGTCCGTCGGGCGCGTCGACCGGATCGCGATCGACACCGAGGGCGCGAGCTTCCACCGGTTCGTCGACCGGATCTACCTGGTCCAGCTCTCGACGCTCGACGTCACCGCCGTGATCGATCCGCTCACCGCTGGCGACCTTCCCACGCTCGGCGCCGTGCTCGCGGACCGCTCCGTCGAGGTCGTGCTGCACGACGCGGACTACGACCTCCGGTTGCTGCATCAGGATTATGGCTGGCATCCCACCAACATCTTCGATACCCGCATCGCCGCGCAGCTTCTCGGAATTCCAGCGTTCGGACTCGGCGCGCTGTTGGAGAAGTACCTCGGGATCAGGCTCGAGAAGAAGCATCAGCGCGCCGACTGGTCCATGCGGCCTCTACCGCAGGACATGCTCGAGTACGCGCAGGAGGACACGCGGTACCTGCTGCAGCTTCGCGATCTCATCGGTGCCGATCTTGAGCGTCTCGGGAGGATGGAGTGGGCGCGCGAAGAGTTCGATCTTCTGGAGGGGACGCGCTGGGCCGAGGAGGACGAATCGCTCACATTCATGCGCATAAAGGGAGCACGTGACCTCACGCGGCGCGAGCTGGCGGTGCTGGGCGAGCTGGCGCAGTGGCGCGATTCGAAGGCGGCGGAGCTGGACCGGGCCGTCTTCCGGGTGATGGCGAACGAGGTGCTGCTGGAGCTGGCCCGCACCGCGCCGACACGGGAGGACCAGCTACTCGGCATCAAGGGAATGCCGCGCTCACTGGCGCAGCGCGCTTCGCGGGAGATTCTCGACGCGGCCGCGCGAGGGATGGCGGTCACCGAGGACAAGCTCCCGAGGTATCCCAAGTCGCTGCGCTGGAACAAGGACCCGGACTTCGACCGGCGCGCTACGCTGCTCAAGGGAGCGCGGGATGTCGCGGCGAAGCGCTTGCAGCTCGATCCTGGCGTACTGTGCTCGCGGGAGCGGCTGGAGGCGGTGGCTCGGCGGAATCCCGCCAGCATGGAGGAGCTCACTGAAATTCGCGAGCTCAGAAAGTGGCAGGCAAGGGAGCTGGGCCCGGATTTTCTGCGAGCGCTACAACCCTAGATAGGCGCGCACCCGCGGCTCGATCCTGTCGGGCGTCCAGAAGGGCGTCCACACGATGTTGGTCTGTACGTCCTCGACGCCGTCGATGGCCCCCACCTCACGCTCCACGCTGCCGACGATCTCGGGGCCGGAAGGACATGCTGGCGATGTGAGCGTCATGTCCACGTTGACCGTGGAGCCGTCCACGCGAATTCCGTACAGCAGCCCCAGATCCACGATGTTGAGGTGGAGATCGGGATCCTTCACGCGGCGAAGCGCAAGCTTGACCTGCTCCTCGCTCACGACTCCGCCGGCCGCTTCGGGCTCCGTGCCTCCGGCCGGCACCTGCTCCTCGCTCACCCGCTTCTCCTGGAGGTCTTCGTTCGCGTGCTGGCCGCCGGCGAGCGCTGCTTCGCTGCGGAAGCCGCGCGGGCGCTCGCCCGCCTCGCAGCGGCACGCTTTCGTGCAGCCGCGGCCTTTGCGGCTCTGACCCGCTGCGTGTCGCCGTTCCATCCGTCGCGGCGATCCGCACGGAAAGCTGTCGGCATCTTCATCGCGCCGCGCGGCCCGTCGATCACGGCGAGTACCGCGGCGTCCGACAGGTCCGAGCGCACGTCGGAGATGACCCGGCCGGGATAGCGCACCTTCGCGGCGTGCACCCGGTTCGTGAGCAGGATGACGAACATCTGCCGGTCCGGATCGATCCACATGGACGTGCCGGTGAATCCGGTGTGGCCGTATGCGCGCGGAGTGAGGTACTGGCCCGAGCCGTAATCGCCGGCGGCGGTGTCCCAGCCGAGCGCGCGATTCCCAGCGGTGCGGCGCGTGAAAAGCCGGACCGTCGTGTCCGCGAAAATGCGGACGCCGTCGTACGCTCCGCCTTCCAGCATCATCTGCGCGAAGACCGCGAGATCGGACGCGGTGCTGAACAGCCCCGCGTGCCCCGCGACGCCGCCCAGGGCGTGCGCGTTCTCGTCGTGCACCTGGCCGTGGACCGGGTAGCCGCGGGGCGATACCAGCTCGGTCGGAGCCACGCGATAGCGGAGCGAATCGGCCGGACGGAAAAACGTGTTGTGCATCCGGAGCGGGCCATACACCCGGTTGTGGAGGAACACGTCCAGCGGCTGCCGTGAGACTCTCTCTGCGATGAAGCCGAGCACGTCCGCGCCGAGATCGGAGTACATGTACTTCCTGCCCGGGATGTCGCGCACGCGCGTGGACAGCACCATCGCTCGTGCCTGCTCCGGCGTGGTGGCTACGCGCCAGAGATCGCGCGCGGCGGGCAGCCCCGAGCGATGCGTCAGGAGGTCGCCTACGGTGACCATGTCGTTGAGCCCGCCGGTGAACTCCGGCAGGTACCGCGTCACGGGGGCGTCGAGCTGGATCCTGCCGTCGTCGTACAGCGCCATTATCGCCGCCGTCGTGCCGACGACTTTGGTCAGCGACGCCACATCGTAGATGCTCGTGTCCGGGCTCACAGAGTTGCTCTCGGGGCCCCAGCTGAGGCGGCCGAAGCCGCGCTGGAGCACCACGGCGCCCCTGCGGCCGACCACGACGGACGCGCCCGGGTAGCCGCCGGCCTCGATTCCGCGCGTGACGATGCGCTCCACGGATTCGAGTCTGTTGGCCGACATGCCGACGGCCGACGGCTTCTTGGCGGGCAACCCGTCGCTGGCGGACGCGAGCCCGAGCACTGTTACGACGATCCTGAGCAAGGAAACTCCGTCAAAAAAGCTGCGTACTGCGTGCTGGCCGATCAGGTGGATCGGTCGCCAGCCTTACAGTACCCCAAAATCCTACCTTTAGACGCGCTCCAAGGTTCCGGGGAAACTCTTCCCGGGTCCGGGGTGACACATAGTACAGCACTCAATGACGGCTGACCAGCTGATTTTGAAACGGGCTCGTGATGGCGACGAGGAAGCTCTGCGCTCCCTCTGGCGCCAGCACTCCCCGCATATCGACGCGGTAGTGCGCCGATTGTGCGGGGACGCGGAGCTTGCCGCCGATATCGCGCAGGAGGTCTGGATCCAGATCTTTCGCGCGCTGCCGGGTTACCGCGGCGAGGCCCAGTTCGGGACCTGGGCACACCGGATCGCGGTCAACCGCACGCTGAACGCGCTGCGCAAGGTCCGGCGCATCGAGAAGTGGGAGGTGGACATCACGGACGATTCCGCCGCCACCGAGATGGATTCGGAGCGTGGATTTCTCGCCGAATCGATCGACGACGCGATGCAACAACTGTCGCCGGGCGCGCGCACGGTGTTCGTGCTGCACGACGTGGAGGGATACACGCACGAGGAGATAGCGAGCCGGCTGGGAATCACGTCCGGCGGCTCCAAGTCGCAACTGTTCAAGGCGCGCGCGAAACTTCGCCGGCTTCTCGCGCACGTGATCGACGATACCTGGCCGGCGAGGAGTGGGAGTCATGCTGCATCTGCCTGCTGATCGACTTATAGAGCTCGGTGAATCCGAGCCGACCAATACCGAGCTGGCGCACCTGGGCGCGTGCGCGGAATGCGAGCGCGAGCGCCAGGCATACCGCGCTCTGCGCGGACTCGCTGCCGCCGAGGGCGCGCGCGTCACCGCTCCACTGACGTCGTGGGACGCTCTGAGCAGTGCTTTGAGAGACGAAGGACTGATCACGCGCACGAGCGTCCCGGTTCTGAGTCTTACTCCACCCGGAACTCCCGCGGTCGCGCGACCGCGACCGCGGTTCAGGGCAAGCGAGTGGGCTCTGCGCGCCGCCGCTGCGATCTTCTTTCTCGCGGGCGGAGTCGTCATCGGCAGATCGACCGGAGGAGACGCGTTTCCGATCACGAGCATGGCCGAGGTAGCGACGCCGACGGCGTCTGTCGACGCTCCCGTCGGTCTCGCGTCCAACTTCTCGGTCAGCTACACCTCCAACGCCGAGGCGCTGGCAGCGCTGTACCGCGCGCAACGCGAGTATGAGCGCGCGGCCACGTTCCTGATGACGAACAATCCGGTCGGCGACGAGACCAAGCCCGATGTGTATCGCGCGCGCCTCGCCGCGCTCGACAACGTCATGCAGGCGTCCATGACCGCGCTCGAGGACGCGCCGGCCGACCCGGTGATCAACCGCTACTACATCGCCGCCGCGGGCGCGCGTGAGTCCACCCTGCGTCAACTGCAAACCTCTCTCCCGCCGGGATCGAGGATGGACAGCTTCTGATGATCAAGCCGCACAGACGCTTCGGCGTCACTTCACTGATCGTTCTCGGCACGCTCGCGGCTGCCGCGCTTCCAGCCGTCGCCGGCGCGCAGGGCACGGGAGGAACTCGCTCCGCGCTCCTATCCAAGCCGACGGGCTGGCTCGGCATCCATTACTCGGCCGAAGCCAAGATCGACGAGACCGGCGAGGGGCTGCGGATCTCGTACAACTCCTATCCGGTGATCGAGGCGATCGAGCCGGGCTCGCCGGCCGAGCGCGCGGGGTTGCAGGTTGGGGACACGCTGATCGCGTTCAACGGGCATGATTTCGTCGGCCGCGGAGTCCCGATGGCGAGCCTGCTGCGGCCGGGAGAGCGGCTGTCGATTCGCCTCAGGAGAAATGCAGTCCGCACCGTGCGCGTCACGGTCGGAGAACGGCCGCCGGGAGCGTTCGGCTTCAGCATGCGGACGCCGCCGCCGGGCGCGAGCGTGACCGTGCGGGCAGCGCCGAGAGCGCCCATCGCGGAGATGGAGCGTGCCGCGGAGGCCCTGCGGCAAGTCAGCGTGCAGCTCGCTCCGGAGACCAGGGCTCTCGCCGAAAATCTCGCCCGGCAGACGGTACGCGCGCTGGAGCGCGAGGTTGTGATGAATCCGTCCGTCGCGCCATTGATCGCGTTCAGCACGCCGTCAGGGTCTCTGCTGCTCGCCGGCGCGGAGATGGTGCCGGTGAATGCCGGGCTCGGTGACGTGCTCGGCGTTCGAAAAGGCGTTCTGATCGTAAACGTTCCCGCCGCGACGCCGGCCGAGCGGTCTGGTCTCCGCGCGGGCGACGTGGTGGTGCGCGCCGCAACCACGGAAATCGTCGATCCGGCAGGGCTGCGCATGGCGATGATTCAAGCCGGTCCCGCGAAGACGCTACAGCTCGACGTTGTGCGGAAAGGGAAGGGGCAGCGCGTGACGCTTCGCTGGTGACTAGTGACTAGTGACTAGTGACTAGTGACTAGTGATTAGTGATTAGTGACCGCAACTACCGGCTTCCCCGGCTCCGCAGTTAACCAATCACTAATCACCAATCACTAATCACCCCTCTCAGGGCATTCTCAGCTCCTCCGGCAACAACGACTTGTGAATCGCGATCGCCGCCACCGAGCCCTCGGCGGCGGCTGAGATCGCGAGCTGCTGTCCGGGAGTAATGTCGCCGGCGGCGTACACGTGCTCGACCGACGTTCGCTGCGCGTCGTCCACGATTATCAGCCCCGCGTCGTCGCGCTCACATTTGAGCTGCTTGCCGAGGTCGTCCGCGGGGTGCTGCCCGAGCGAGAAGAAGATCCGCTCGCAGTCCAGCTGCATTCCGCCCTCGAGCTGGATGCAGCTCACGTCGCTGTCTATCGAGGACACGCTCCGCACGCGATCACACAGCACCGGGATGTTCAGTCCCTGCAGCAGGGCCAGCATTTCCTCGGTCAGGTCCTGCGCCTCGCAGTTCGTGCAGACGATGATCTCGTCCGTCCAGTTGGCGAGCGCGAGCGCCATTCCGACGGCGCGCCGGCCGGTGCCGATGACGACGGTCTTTTTCCCCTTGGCCTCGTAGCCGTCGCAATCGGGGCAAACGTGAACGCTCTCGCCGTAGCAGGCCGCGAGCCCCGGAATCTCCGGCCACACGTCCTTGATTCCGATCGCGAGCAGGAGCCGATTCGCCGCGAGCGAGCGGCTGTCCGCGAGCTCGAGCGAGAAGGCCCCGTCGCCGTTCCTCTTGACAACGCAGACTTCCTGATCGATGAGCTGCACGCCGTACCTCCGGCATTCGTCCCGGCCGGCCGCGCGCAGATCGGGCGGCTTGATCTTCGGCAGTCCCAGAAACCCGTTGATTCCGCGGGTCTCCCAGTTCCTCGGATCACCGGAGTCCACGACAACGACGGACCTCTCATACCGCGCAAGCCAGACGGCGGCGCTGAGTCCGGCCGGCCCGCCGCCGACGATGGCGACGTCGTATGTCCCATCGGCTTGCCGGCTCACGGCTGCTCCGCTTGCGACGCGAACCGCTGTCGCATTCGCGCGACGTCTCTTCTGGACAGCTCCGGACGGCCCAGGTAGTACGACATGATGCTGTCCGGCTCCCTGCTGTGGCTGAAGCCGAGCAAGTGCCCGACCTCGTGCATGACCACGGCACGCACGAACGATCCGTCAGTCCCTGGTTGCGCGGCGAGCGCGACTTCGATGTCCACGCGGCCCAGCCGGCTTTCGGAAGTCCACCACGTGGAGCGTCCGGCGATAGCAGTGCTGAACCGCGTCCGCCAGAATATCCGGATCACCGCGCGCGTCGAATCGCTGGTGAAATCGAAGATGACCGGCACGCCCGCGTCCGACCACACGTTGAACGCCGCTCGCGCCTCGGCCACGAAGGCCGGGTCAAATGCGAAATGGCGGGAGGTGGGCTCGATCCAGACGCTCAGATACTCCGGGACTTTGTCGAATCCGGAACTGACGTTGGCGATTATCTCGACGCGTTGACAGCAATCCGGACGATTCTCTGCCGGCTGTTGCGCGGGCAGTTGGGACGCCAGTCCCGCAAGCCCAATCGAGAGGGGGACGAGCTTGTGCACATGCTTACGCTAACCAGGGCTTCCGCGGTCGGCCAGTCGCGTTACATCCGCTGGCGTATCCAGGTCGAGCAGGGCGCCACCGAGTGGAACAACCTTTACTTCCTGGAGCCGGCTTCGCAGCCACGGCCCCGCGCCGGCGTCCCCTGTCAGGCTCAGCAGGTCGGGTACTTGCTCCCGGCCGAACAGAGCGGGCACGCCAGGCGTGCCGTCATGTCCTGACGCCACGATCCTGGCCCCGGCCTCAAACTCCGCGATGATGCGGCGGAGCATCGACGCATCAACCAGCGGCTGGTCCGCCAGCATGGCGAGCACGCCGTCCCAGTTCGTGTCACGTAGCGCCGCCTGAAGCCCGGTCGTGAGCGATGACGCGAGCCCGTTCTCCCAGCCGGAGTTGCGCACCGTCGTGACGCCGGAGAGATGCGACAGTGCGGGTCGGATTTCGTCGGCGCGCGCGCCCAGCACGACTACGACGGGGGCCGCGCCGGCGGCGAGTGCCGCCTCCGCCGCGCGAACGACCAGTGGCTTACCGTCATGCAGGATGAGCTGCTTTGGGTGACCCATCCTCGCGGAGCCGCCGGCGGCGAGCACCACGGCCGCGACACGGGGCACGCCGGCCGTCATCAGCTCTCCGGTGCGGCAGCGTGCAATGCGGCCATGCGATCGCGCAGATGCGCCGCGTCGCGCTCGTGCATGACCGCGGAAACCTCCGCGATGATCGCGAGCGCGATGGCCTCGGACCCGTCGCCGCCGAGGTCGAGCCCCACGGGACCGAACAGCGCATCGCTGTTGTCCGGCGGCGAATCTCCGCGAGTAGCGAGCTCGGCGAGCATCCGCTCCGTCCGCGCGCGGGGGCCGAGCACGCCGACGTACGCGACGTTCGCGGCGAGCAGGGCGCGCACATAGTCGGAATCACGGCCGAAGTGGTGGGACATGACGACTGCCGCCGTACGCTCACCCAGCCGCGCGACCGTGGCGAGAGCTTCCGCATCGGGACACTGGACGACGGCGACTCCCGGAAAGCGCTGCGCGTGAGCTTCGGTGATCGCGCGATGATCGATCAGCGAAACTTCCCAGCCGAGGCCGCGCGCGAGTCGGCAGACCGGAGCGGCGTCCGGTCCGCTGCCGCAGACGAGGAGCCGGACCGCGGGCGTGACGACCTCGAGCGCGACCTGCGTCGAGCCGTCCTCATGCAGCGCTCCGCGCCTGCCGGCCGCCAACGCCTCACCCATCTGCGACCGTGCCGTCGCGAGGGCGGTCCCGTCGCCCCAGTCTCCGCTGTTCATCCCGGTGGCGCCGAACAGCGCCTGCGCGCCGACTGCGGGCGAGCCCCGCGTCGGCTCGGACTGAATCACCGTGGCAATCACAGACGGCTTGTCCGCCGACAGCGCCGCTGAGAGCAAATTGGCCGCCGCGATTGCCTGTTCCGGCGAGAGCGGCTGGAGCAGCACGTCGATGAGGCCGTTACAGCCGAGGCCGAGCCCCCACACCGCATCGTCGTCGGCGCGCGTGTCGTACGTGACGAGTCGCGCGCGACCGGTGGAGTGCACTTCGAGCGCGTGCGCGCACAGGTCCGACTCGAGGCAGCCACCGCTCACGAGACCGACGGTGGAGCCGTCCACGCGAATGACCATTCGCGTGCCGACGCCACCGTAGCTCGATCCGACGACGCGGACCACAGTCGCGAGAACGACCGATTCTCCCGCGGCCGCGGCGTGCCCGAGCGATTCCACGATCGCGATGTGACTGCTCATGATCTCAATGTGAGAGGGAGGAGGGAGTCCGTCCAGCCGCAAAAGTACGCTTGTCGGTTACCGTCGCGGTCGGCATCTTCCCGTTCGGGCATCGCGGCGATGCCGCCGCTCTCAGCAACCAGTCACAGAGGCAGCCGACCGGAATGGCAGCAGTAGGCAGCAGCGTTGCGAGAAAGGACGGAATCGGCAAGGCCACGGGCGGGGCGAAGTACGCCGACGACATAACGTTTCCGGGAATGTTGTTCGGCCGCACGATCCGCACGACTATCCCGCGCGGAAAGATCCGCTCGATCGAGCTCGACTTCGACCAGACGGGCTTCACGATAGTGGATTACCGCGACGTTCCAGCGAAGAACGCGGTGGACCTCATGTCGCAGGACCAGCCTTTCCTCGTCGAGCGGGAAGTGCGGCACATGGCGGAGCCGGTCCTGCTGCTGGCCCACGAGGACAAAGAGAAGCTGTACGCCGCGAACGTGAAGATCGGCTACGAGGAAGATACGCCGCTGCTCGATCCGGAGAAATCGGAGCAGATTTTCAAGTCGATCGACATCGTGCAGGGCGACGTCGCGGCCGCGCTCGCGCGAGCCGACGTGATCGTCGAGGGCACGTATCGCACCGGGCACCAGGAGCACATCTACATCGAGCCGAACGGTGTGATCGCGGTGCCGGAGGACGGAGGCATCGCGATTCACGGCTCGGTACAATGCCCCTTCTACGTAATCAAGGCGCTGCGCTGCCTGCTCGGTTCCGCCCACCCGAACGTGCGCGTGATTCAGACGGAGACGGGCGGCGGATTCGGCGGCAAGGAGGAGTACCCGTCGATGATCGCCGGCCACGCCGTGCTGCTCGCGCTCAAGTCGGGGAGGCCGGTGAAGATCATCTACGACCGCGTGGAAGACATGATCGCGACGACCAAGCGGCATCCGGCGATCGTGCGGCACCGCACGGGCCTCACGCGCGACGGCCGGCTGGTCGCGATGGACATAGACGTGCTGCTCGACGGCGGCGCGTATGTCACGCTGAGCCCCACCGTGCTGTCGCGCGGCTGCATCCATGCCGCCGGGCCGTATCGCTGCGACGACACGCGGATCCACGGGCGCGCGGTGTTCACCAATACTCCACCCAACGGCGCCTTCCGCGGCTTCGGCGCGCCCCAGACGGAGTTCGCGGTGGAAGTGCACATGGACCGGATCGCCGAGCACCTCGGCATGGATCCCGTCGAGCTGCGGCGGGTGAACGCGCTGCGTCCGGGAGACAGGACCGCGACCGGACAGACGCTGCGCGACGATTGCAGCGCGCACATGGTGTTGGAGGAAGCGGTCAGGCGCACGGATTTCGTCCGGAAGCGCGAGCAGTACAAGGGAACTAACCGAACGATTGGCCTGTCGCTGTTCTTTCACGGGGCGGGATTTACGGGAGCGGGGGAGCGCAACCTCAAGTCGAGAGCGCGGCTGGAGTTGACGCCGAACGGCGTTCGAATCGCCACCGGCAGCACGGAGATCGGCCAGGGAACGCGCACCATGCACGCGCAGATAGTCACCGACGCGCTCGGCATTCCGTACGAAGACGTCGAAGTCGCGCAGCCCGACACGTCGAAGGTCGCCGACAGCGGCCCTACAGTGGCGTCGCGCACGTGCATGGTCGTCGGCAAGATTCTCGAGGAGTGCGCGCACGAGCTGAGGGAGAAACTCGGCGAGCTCACGCCGGCGGAGTACTACGCGCGGAACGGCCCGCTCACGGTCGAGCGGATGTACGAGCCGCCTGACTGGATTCAGTGGGACGACAACACGTACCTGGGTGACGCCTACGCCACGTACGGCTGGGGCTGCGACGTGGTGGAGCTGGAGCTCGACCCGGACACGTACGAGGTGCGGCCGCTGAAAGTGACCGCGGTGCAGGAGTTTGGTCGCCCGATCCACCCGGCGCTCGCGCGCGGGCAGATCGAGGGCGGCACCGCGCAGGGCATGGGGTACGCGCTGCTCGAGCGCGTGGTGATGCGGAACGGCGTGATGGCCAATGCGAGCCTGACCAACTATACGATTCCCACTACGCTCGACATGCCGGAGATCGACGTGGTCATGCTGGAGAATCCGTACCCCGGCGGTCCGTTCGGCGCCAAGGGCCTGGGCGAGCTGCCGATGGACGGACCGGCGCCCGCCGTGGTGAACGCGCTGCGGCACATGGGGCTCGACGTGCGGGAGATTCCGGCGACTCCCGAGCTGATCGCCGGCTGCAGGGCGGGCGCGTGAAGCTCACGGTCAACGGGGAGATACGCGAGATCGCAGTGAATCCCGCGACGCGTCTCATCGACGTGCTGCGTGAAGAATTCCGGCTGACGGGAACGAAGGAAGGGTGCGGCGAGGGCGAGTGCGGCGCGTGCACCGTGCTCGTGAACGGCGAGCCCGTTTGCTCCTGCATCATGCCCGTAGCGCAGGTGGTGGGCGCCGAAGTGACCACGATCGAGGGACTGAACGGCGAGCACCCGCTGCAGAAGCTCTTCATGGACGAGGTTGGCGCGCAGTGCGGGATCTGCACGCCGGGGATGATCATGGCGGCCCTGTCGCTCGGCCCCGCGCCGACGCTCGACGACGTGCGCACGGCGCTCGCGGGAAATCTGTGCCGGTGCACGGGTTACTCCGCCATCTATCGCGCGGTGATGAAGTGGCGTGGAATGCCGCTCGACGAAGCAGCCGGCGGCGCGGTGGTCGCGTGAGAACGGCGGTATCGGGGCTGGACATGCGCAGCGCGGCTTCGCTCGACGACGCGCTGCGGATCCTGCGCGACGAGCAGCGAACACCGGTGGCGGGCGCGACCGACCTGTACGTCGCGTTGAATTTCGGGACGCTCGAGCAAAAGCGCTTCCTCGACATCTGGCCGGTGGACGAGCTGCGCGGGATCTCGGAGCGGGGCGACGCGCTGGTGCTCGGCGCGCTGGCGACGTACACGTCGTTGATCCGGTCGCCGCTGGTGCGGGAGCGGCTGCCGATACTCATCGAAGCAGCCAGTCAGGTGGGTGGCGTGCAGATCCAGAATCGCGGGACGCTCGGCGGCAACATCGCCAACGGCTCTCCCGCCGGCGATTCGCTACCGGTGCTCGCCGCCATTGACGCGGTCGTGGTGTTACGCAGCACGGACGGCGAGCGTCGTGTGCCGATCACTCAGTATTACACGGGATATCGCGCCACGGTAATGCGCTCCGACGAGCTAATCGTCGCGATCGAGATACCGCCGGTAGAAGGGAAGCAGTGGTTCCGGAAGGTCGGTACTCGCGCGGCGCAGGCGATCTCGAAGATCGTGCTGGCCGGCGTGCGATCGGATCGCCCGCGCATCGCGCTCGGCAGCGTCGCGCCGACGGTGGTGCGCGTTCCGCGGACGGAGGCGGTGCTCGCCTCAGGCCGGGGAATCGAGGCCGCTGCGAAAGTGCTCGCCGACGAGATCAAGCCGATAGACGACGTCAGGTCCACGGCGCAGTATCGCCTGCGCGTTGCGGGCAACCTCCTGCGGCGGTTCTGGGCCGAAACGGCTTGACCGGCCGGCAGCCACATGCGCCGGGATACTCCGTGTCTTCGTCTCCCGCGGTAATCCGCGGACGGCGCGTGCTGACCCCCGAGGGAGTGCGCCCGGCTACGGTGCACCTGCGGGCGGGACGCATTGCTCGTGTCGCAGCGTGGGACGAAGCGGAATCAATCGCGGATTGCGAGGACGCGGGAGATCTGCTTGTCATGCCCGGCGTCGTCGACACGCACGTGCACGTGAACGAACCGGGCCGCACGAACTGGGAAGGGTTCGAGTCGGCGACACGCGCGGCGGCCGCTGGTGGAGTGGCGACGATTCTCGACATGCCGCTCAACTCGATTCCCGCCACAACCAACGTGAAGGCGCTGGACGCGAAGCGCGCTGCGGCCGAAGGCAAGACAGCAGTCAATGTCGAGTTCATCGGCGGCGTAGTGCCGGGAAACGCGGGCGAGCTGGAAGGACTGCGTGATGCTGGCGTGCGCGCGTTCAAGTGCTTTCTCTCGCCGTCGGGAGTGGACGAGTTTTCCCACGTGACCGAGCGCGACCTGGCCAAAGCGTTCCCCGTGCTTGCGCGCCTGGGTCTGCCGTTGATGGTTCACGCCGAGGATCCCGCGCTGCTCCGCCACGGCACCAGTTCTCCGTCGTACGCCGGCTATCTCGCTTCCCGTCCGGTGGAGGCGGAGCACGCGGCCATCGAGCTGCTCGTCGGTCTCATGAATCGTTCGCGGACCCCGGTGCACATCGTACACCTCTCCTCCGCCACCTCGCTCGAAATAGTCGGAGCCGCAAAGCGGCAGGGGCTGCCGCTCACCGTCGAGACGTGTCCGCACTACCTGACCTTCGCGGCCGAGGAGATTCCCGACGGAGCGACGGAGTACAAGTGCGCACCACCCATCCGGTCGCGCGAAGAGCGTAACGCGCTGTGGCGGGCGCTGATCGCGGGAGACATCGATCTCGTCGCGTCCGATCACTCGCCGTGTCCGCCGAACATGAAGCGCACGCACGGCGATTTCTTCTCGGCGTGGGGCGGAATCGCTTCGCTTCAGCTTTCACTTCCCGCCGTGTGGACGGGAGCGCGAGCGCGACGCGTTCCTCCCGAGAGTATCGCGGAGTGGATGAGCGTGGCCCCGGCAAGGCTTGCGGGTCTCGCCGGCAGGAAGGGAGCGATCGCCGAGGGGTACGACGCCGACATCGTGATCTGGGATCCGGACGCCAGCTTCGTCGTCGATCCCGCCAAGCTCTTGCATCGCCACGCGGTGACGCCCTACGCAGGGCGCGAGCTGTTCGGAGTTGTGCACGCCACCTACGTTGGCGGCCACAAAGTCTTCGGCGATCAGTTGTCCGTCACTAGTCTTTAGTCACCAGTCTCCCGCCGCACCGTCGGCCGCGCTCCCTCGGGCGCCGGCTGCGTCGGCAAGCCGACCAGGGCACGCGCGTGGTTGAGCGCGTCGTCAAGATTGGCGAAGAGGTTCTCCCTTCCTATCTCGGCCAGAACCGGCGAGCCGGTAAGAGCGACCAGCGGCTGCATGTGGACGTCGGAGAGCAGCACCGTCGTCCCGTCCCGGCGGCTGCGATGCACGACGTCCTTCAGCGCGTGCATTCCGGTAGAATCGAGCGCGAGCACGTCCCGCATGCGGATCACGAGAACTTTCGGCTTGTCGGCGATCTGGGCGAGCGTCTCCTTGAACATCTCCGCGGCGCCGAAGAAGAACGGACCGTTGATCTCGTATACCTCCACGCCCGCCGGTATCCGCCTGAGCCGGACGCCATTCGGGTCCGTCTGGTAGATGTCGCCCCCCTCGGTGTCGAACAGCTCTTCGCCCAGCTCGCGCGTGACCGCGCTGATGTTCGTCACCTCCGCCATGCGGCGGATGAACAGGAACGCCGCCAGCACCATGCCCACGCTGATCGCCACGGTCAGATCCACGAGCACGGTCAGCAAGAACGTCGTCAGCAGAACGAGCACGTCGCTCTTGGGCGACCTCAGCTCCGCGCGGAACGTACGCCACCCGCTCATGTGGTAGCTGACCACGACGAGGATCGCCGCCAGCGTCGCCATTGGAATCAGTGATGCCCACCTGCCCACGAACAGCGTGATGAGCAAGAGCGTGAGCGCGTGGACGATCCCGGCCACCGGGGTCCGGCCGCCATTCTTCACGTTTGTCGCCGTCCGCGCGATCGCGCCGGTGGCGGGCATTCCGCCGAAGATAGGAACTACAATGTTCGCGACGCCCTGCGCGATCAGCTCCATGTTCGAGCGGTGTCGTCCACCTATCATGCCGTCCGCCACTACGGCCGACAGGAGGGATTCGATGGCCCCTAGCAAAGCGATGGTGAACGCGGGCCCGACCAGCGCCGTGATCGTCGCGAATGATACGGTCGGCAGCTCCGGCCGCGGGAAAGACGTGCTCAGCTCGCCGAACCTGCCTCCGATCGTCTCGACTGGCAGTTGCATGAAGTGAGTGACCGCGGTCGTGAGGAGCAGCGCGATCAACATCCCCGGGATTCGCCGGTTGACCTTCGGCCAGAGTGCGATCACCGCGAGCGTGAGCGCCGAGACGCCTACGGCGGCCGGGGTATAGCCCGTTGCATGCTCCGCGTACGCCGACCATTTGCCGACGAAGCCCGCGGGCACGTCACCCATGTGCAGGCCGAGGAGGTTCTTCACCTCGCCCGAGAAGATGATGACGGCGATTCCCGCGGTGAAGCCGGTGATGACCGGATGCGGGATGAACTTCACCATGCCGCCGAGCTTGAAGACGCCCATCAGCACGAGGATCACTCCGGCCATCACCGTGGCGATCATGAGGCCGGCGATGCCATGCTGCTGCACGATCCCGTACACGATGACCACAAACGCGCCGGTGGGACCGCCGATCTGCACGCGCGATCCGCCGAGCGCGCTGATGAGAAAGCCGGCGATGACCGCGGTCCAGAGTCCGCGGTCGGGGGTGACGCCGCTCGCGACGGCGAACGCGATCGCCAGCGGGAGCGCGACGACCCCGACGATCATTCCCGCAATGGTGTCCGCGACCAGCTGGTCGCGGTCGTACGTCTTCAGCGCGGTGACGATCTTGGGGACGAACACTGCTTAAAAGTACCGTTACATTACGGTCAATGACTGCGGAAGCTGCTGCCAGGCATGCTCCACTCCCTCCGTTTGCCGACCTGCCCGATTTCGCGTCGGAGCGGCTCGGCGGCGCGGTGGTCGCCGCCAACGACGATTTTTTCGCACCCAAAGAGTCGCTGATCAAGCCCGGCAGGCCGGAGTGGCGCGAAGGCGAGTACACCGACCGCGGCAAGTGGATGGATGGATGGGAGACGCGCCGCCGGCGCGAGCCCGGGCACGACTGGGCGATCGTCAGGCTCGGGATCCCCGGAATCGTGCGCGGCGTCGTGATCGACACGAGTTATTTCACCGGGAACTATCCGGAGCACGCCAGCATCGACGCGTGCGCCGTGGACGAACCGGAGCCCGGCGAGCGGATCGCGCGGGACGACATTCACTGGTGGCCCCTGCTCGCGAAGTCCGCGCTGAAGGGCGACGCGGTGAACTCGTTCGTGATCGAGGGCGAGGAGCGCGTCACTCACCTGCGGCTCAACATCTTTCCCGACGGTGGCGTCGCTCGACTGCGCGTGCACGGCGACGTTGTTCCGGACGAGCGGCTGCTCGGGCAGGACTCGCCGTTCGACCTCGCCGCCATGGCCAACGGCGGATTCGTCGTGGCCTGCAGCGACATGCACTACGGCAGCCGGCAGAACCTGATCATTCCCGGCAGCTCCACTCACATGGGTGATGGCTGGGAGACGAGACGGCGCCGCGGACCGGGACACGACTGGGCAATCGTCCGCCTCGCGCGGCGCGGTGTCATCGAGCAGGTCGAGCTCGATACCGATCACTTCAAGGGCAATGCGCCGGGCAGCGCGATGCTGGAGTGCTGTGACGCGGGTGACTCGTTCGACGCCGACACGGCGCGTTGGGAGGAGCTGCTGCCGGACACCCCGCTCGAGGCGGACGCTCGCCACCGGTGGAGCGATCTCCCCGCGACGCCGGCGACGCACGTGCGGCTGAACATCTATCCCGATGGCGGAGTCGCGCGGCTGCGGCTGATCGGCCGCGCGACGAGTCGATAGTGAGAGTGCCTTCGTGAGCTCGACCGTAGCCGAGCTCGACGTGATGCCGCCGGAGCGCGCGGCGCAGCTCCTCGGCGACTGCTGCGGCTCTACTCGCTGGGTGTCGGCGATGGTCGCGCGCCGTCCGTTCGGCTCGATGGAGCGGCTGCTGTCGGCGGCCGACGAGGCGTGGCGCTCGCTCGGCCCGGACGACTGGCGCGAAGCGTTCTCGCATCATCCGAGGATCGGAGAGCGGCAAGGTGCCAGGCCGCAGAGCGAGCGCGGCGCGGCGTGGGCGGCGGGGGAGCAGGCGGGCGTGGGCGACGCCGGCGACGACGTGCGGCAGGCGCTCGCGAACGCGAACCGCGAGTACGAGCGGCGGTTCGGTTACATCTATATTGTGTGCGCGACCGGGCGAACGGCCGACGAGCTGTTCGCGACGGTGACGGAGCGGCTCCGCAACGATCCGGACACCGAGCTGTCTGTCGCGGCCGAGGAGCAGCGCAGGATCACGCGATTAAGATTGGAGAAACTGCTCGGACAACAAGGAGACGCAGTGTGAGCACGCTCAGCACCCACGTTCTCGACATCTCGCTCGGCCGACCCGCGCAGGGTATACGGGTCACGCTCGAGCAGGGCGCAGACATCCTCGGAACGGGAGTGACCGACGGGGACGGGCGCGTCCCCGAGCTCAAGGCCGGCGCGCCGACACCCGCCGGTGTCTACCGCCTGAGATTCCTGGTCGAAGCGTACTTCACCGCCGGCGGGCGCGACAGCTTTTATACGGAGATCACCGTCAACTTCAGGGTCGGCGGGAACGACCACTACCATGTGCCGTTGCTGATCAGCCCGTTCGGCTATTCCACCTACCGCGGGAGCTAAACAGGATCGAGCAGGTCAGCGTTGACCGGACCAGCGTCCAAGCAGCGCGCGCTCGGCGTCGGTGATCGCGGTCTTGTTCGCCGGCGGCATCGTTCTGGTCAAGACGGCGCGCTCGTGAATTCGCGCCGCGAGGAGCTCGATCTGTTCGGGCGTGTCGAACCGCACTCCGCCCGGCGCCACCCCGAACGTCAGGTCGCTCGGCTGCGCTGAATGACACACCGTGCAGCGGCGGTCGATGATGCTGCGAACCTCCGCGAAAGTCACGGGCGCCGACGAATCCACGACGCCCGGAAGAGACGGCGACGCTCCGAGTCTCACCGTCGCGTATAACGCGGCGATGCCGACTACGATCGTCGCGGCGAGAGCCGCCGGCCACCGCTGCACCGTGTAGCGGATGTTGAGCACGTGGCGCACGGCCATCCCTCCGGCCATGAGAATCAACAGCAGCAGCCAACTCAGTCGATTCGCGTAGATGTTGGGAAAGTGGCTACTCGCCATCAACATGATGACGGGGAACACGAAGTAGTTGTTGTGGATCGAGACGAGCTTCGCGCGCGCGCTCACGGCCGGGTCCGCTGCGCCGCCTTCCCCGACCGACGCCACGAGCTGCCGCTGCGAAGGCATGATCGTGTGCGCCACGTTCATCGCCATGATCGTTCCGAGCATCGCGCCTACGTGGAGAAACGCCGCGCGCCCGCTCAGGAGCTGCGTCAGCGCGATCGATATCGCGGTGAGGCCGGTCATCCAGACCGCGGTCGCGAGGCGGGGCGCGCGGGTCGCCACCGTTCGTTGCATCGCATCGTACAGCGCCGAGCCGAGCACGATCGCGGCGATGCCGACGAGGACGGCCTGGCCATGGCTGAGCTGCGCGATCCCGGGGTCCGCCATGGCCGCGCGCCCGCCGGCCCAATACACGGCGATGAGCAGCGCGAGGCCGCTCCCCCACGTAGTCATTGCCTGCACGACGAACCAGTGCAGCGGGCGCGGCAGCGGGCGGCCGCCGAGCAGCGTCTTGTCCACGTAGTAGAACGCGCCGCTGTGCAGCAGCCAGATCTCGCCGACCGAGCCGGGCGCCGCGGCTTTCGGGGGCTCGAGGTTGCGGTCGAGCCAGTTGAAGAGAAGGGAGTTGCCGACCCACATGATGCCGGCGATGACGTGCACCCAGCGCGCTACGAGGTCGACGATCTCCCAGGCCACTCCACTCACCTCTTCGTCCGCATGATCTTGACGAACGAGCGGCCGCGGAAATCCTGTTCCGTGAGGCCGGTCATGTTCAGCGCTTCTTCCTCGGTGATCGCGCCCGAATTGATTCCGCGGAGGAAGAAATTCAGAAGGCCCTGGCCGGTGGCGGCGTCGTCGAACACGTCGCCGACGAGCGTGGCCTGCGCGGCCTTCGAGACGAAGTTCTTGAGGCGCACTCCGGCGGCGTCGATCCCGTCGAGGAAAAAGCTATACAGCGCGGCGTAGCGGGTCACGAGCTGCGCCGGATGCAGGTCCCATCCCTGATAGAATCCGCCCGCGAGCGAGTGGCGGATGTCGTCGAAGTGCATCCGCCAGGCAGCGTGAACGCTCGCGGCGTTCTCCGCCTGCTGCGACTTCGTCAGCCCGGGGCCGCCCTTGGCTTCGCGGTGTACCGGAACGGGCATCACCGTGGTCGAGCCGTCGGACAACCACACCTCGGTCCCGGCGAACGCGGCCTGCATGAAGTGCTTGGCGAACTCGCAGGCCGGGTGCTGCATGCGCTGCTGCGCGGCCGTGATGTTGATGCCGGCGGTGTAGTCGTACGTCCCGAAGTGCGCGCCGCGCAGACGGCCGTCCGATGCGTCCAGGAGGCGCGGAAGCAGCGACCGGCCGCTCGAGTCGAGCACGATCTGCGGGGTCTCCACCATCGCCTCGAACTTGAGAGTCCCCACGGGGAGACCAAGCTTGCGCTCCAGCTGACGGAGAGCGACGACAGTGAACTCCACCTGCTCGATGATGGTGATCTTGGGGATCGTCACTACCCATCTGTCCGGCATCCCGCCAGACTCGGCGAGCGCGGTGTAAACGAGATCGAGCGTTCGAACGCTCCGCGCGCGCAGCTCTTCGTTGAGCGGCTTGATCCGCATCCCGATGAAAGGCGGGAGCGTGTGATCGCGCATTCCCTTTGCCAGCTCGCCGGCAACGGCCGCCGCGTGGCCGTCTTCCTCCGCGTCCGGGCGGTTGCCGTAGCCGTCCTCGAAGTCGATCCGGAAATCCTCGATCGGCTCGCGGGCCAGCTTGTCGCGAACGCGGCCCGCGATCGTCTCGAGCGCGGGGTGCCCGGAGATGTTCAGCGCGCGACCGAGCGCGGCCGCGTCCGGCGCGTACGTGTCGAGCGCGCGAAGCGCTACGGAGCCGAGCTTGGAGGCGGTGTCCGCAGTGAACAGTTGCGCGCCGCCGTACACGGTGTGGACGGGCTGCCTTCCGGGCCCCTCGCCGGGGTGCGCCGCGGCGAACGCGATGTTGGCCTCCCGCAGGGCGGCGGCGGTGTCGAGCAGCAGCTCATGGTCGAGCGAGGTGGTCATCCGTTGTACACTTTGCCGCCGCGCGCGCGGTACAGCTCGAGCACCTCGCGCGCTTCGTTCCGCAGCACGTTGCGCTCGATGGCTACCCCGCGCTCCTCGAGATACCTGTACGACTCCGGGAAGACCGGCCCTTCCTCGAAGTCGAGCCGCGAGGCGTCCTCGCGCGCCGCGCCGTAAACCACGCGCCGCACGCCGCTCCAGAGAGTGGCGCCGAGGCACATGGCGCACGGCTCGCAGGACGTGAACAGCTCGTGCGGTGGAAGCGCCGGCGTATTGAGAGTGAACGAGCCGACGCGCTGCTGGGCGAACATGAAGGCGACTATCTCCGCGTGGAGTGCGCAGTTGTTGAAGCGCACCACGCTGTTCATGCCGACGGACACGAGCTTGCCCGTTGACTGGTCGAAGATCGCGGCGCCGAACGGCCCGCCGGTTCCGCGCTCGACGTTCTCGCGCGACATGGCGATGGCGAGCGACATGCGCTCGCTGTCGGTGCGATAGGTGCGGCGCCAGTCCACCACGGAGTCCACCCAGTCGGGGTACTCAACGTGGATCGCGGGGTGATTCCGGTCTTGTTTCACAGCGGGGAATGTTGTCGCTTAGAGAAGCTCCGCGATAGGCGGCAGCGCCACGAAGTTCACGGAACGGAAATAGCACCGGGATGGCTCCATGACAAAGACTTCAGCTTACGCCGCGCAGTCAAAGACCGCGCCCCTTGGTCCGCTCGCGATCGACCGCCGGGAGCCGGGTCCTCATGACGTGCTGATCGACATCGCCTTCTGCGGCGTGTGCCACTCCGACATCCACCAGGTGCGGGACGAATGGGGCGGCTCGATCTACCCGATGGTTCCGGGACACGAGATCGTCGGGACGGTCGCCCTGGTCGGCGACCGCGTCGCCCGCTGGAAGGTGGGCGACGTCGTGGGCGTGGGCTGTTTCGTCGATTCATGCCGCGAGTGCGCGGCCTGCGAGGCGGGGGAGGAGCAGTACTGCGAGAATGGGATGACGCCGACGTACAATGGGCGGGAGCGTGACGGAAAGACTCCGACCTTCGGCGGCTACTCGACGCGGATCACGGTCAACGAGGACTACGTCGTCCGGATCCCCGAAGGAATTCCGCTCGAAGGCGTGGCTCCGCTCCTGTGCGCCGGCATCACGACGTACTCGCCTTTGAGGCACTTCGGCGTGAAAGCGGGCGACAAGGTCGCAATCGTCGGACTCGGCGGGCTCGGGCACATGGGAGTCAAGATTGCGAAGGCGATGGGCGCGCACGTCACCGTGCTGAGCCACTCGCCGGGCAAGCGCGAGGACGCGCTCAAGCTAGGCGCCGACGAGTTCCTGGCGACCAACGACGCGGACGTGTTCAAGCTCAACAAGAGCCGGTTCGACTTCATCCTCGACACCGTTTCGGCGGCTCACGATTACAACGATTATCTCCGGATGCTGCGGCTCGACGGCACGATGGTGCTCGTGGGGATTCCCGATCCTGCGCCCGTCTCGGCCGGTCCGCTGGTGTCGAAGCGACGGAGCCTGGCCGGCTCCGCGATCGGCGGGATCCGGGAGACGCAGGAGATGCTCGATTTCTGCGCCGAGCACGGCTTGCAGGCGGACGTCGAGGTCATCGCGATAGAGCAGATCAACGAGGCGTATGAGCGAATGCTCCGGAGCGACGTGCGCTACCGGTTCGTCATCGACACATCCTCGCTAGCAGAGTAGGTCTAGTTGAAGACGGTGACACCGGAGCACTTTTTCGAGGTCGACATCAGAGTCGGCCGGATCGTCACCGCGGAGCCGTTTCCGGAGGCGAGGAAGCCGGCGATCAAGCTGACGATTGATTTCGGGGAGCTCGGCATCAAGCGCTCGAGCGCGCAGCTCACGCTGCACTACAAGCCGGAGGAACTCGTCGGGAAGCTCGTGATCGGAGTCGTCAACTTTCCGCCGCGACAGATCGGCCCGTTCGTGTCCGAGGTACTCGTGCTCGGGGCGTGTCCCGCGCCGGGCGACGTCGTGCTGCTCAGCCCTGACTCGGACGTAGCACCCGGTACGCGCATCGCTTGAGCCCGACCGTCGGCCGGCCCGACGGAGCACTCGCGCTCGGGCTGCGCGAGAACTGGCGGCAGTTCTGGCTCCTGGTGCTCGTCAACGCGTTCGTCGGGGCGATGGTAGGGCTCGAGCGGACCGTGCTCCCGCTGCTCGCGGAAGTGGAGTTCGAGCTGGCGAGCAAAAGCGCCGCACTGTCGTTCATCGCGACGTTCGGCGTGGTCAAGTCGCTCACGAACTACTTCGCCGGACGACTCGGCGATCGCTATGGGCGCAAGCCGGTCCTCGTTGCTGGCTGGCTGTTCGCCGTGCCCGTACCGCTGCTCGTCATCTGGGCGCCGACGTGGTCGTGGATCATCTTCGCCAACGTGCTCCTTGGGATAAACCAGGGTCTCACATGGTCCACGACGGTCATCATGAAGATCGATCTCGTCGGCCCGAAGCGACGCGGACTCGCGATGGGGCTCAACGAGTTCGCCGGGTATCTCGCCGTTGCATTCGCCGCGCTGGGCACCGGCTACATCGCCGCGGCGTACGGCCTTCGTCCGGAGCCCTTCTATCTTGGCATCGCCCTCGCCGCGATCGGTCTGGCGTTGTCGCTCTTCTTCGTGCGGGAGACACAGCAGCACTCGGCGCTGGAGACTACGACGTTCGAGCAAGGCACGACCGCGGGCGGTTACGGGAGCGATGTGTCGGCGCGGGCGCTCTTCGCCCGAGTGAGCTGGCGGGATCCGGCTCTGGCCAGCGCGAGTCAGGCTGGAATGGTGAACAATCTGAATGACGGCCTGGCGTGGGGACTGTTCCCGCTGTTCTTCGCGGCGGCCGGGCTGAATGTCGTGCAGATCGGAGTCTTGAGCTTCACGTATCCCGCGGTGTGGGGAGTGCTGCAGCTTTGGACCGGCGCGGCATCGGACCGCCTGGGTCGCAAGCGACTGATCGCGGTCGGCATGCTGCTTCAGGGCGTGGCGCTGGGTGCGATCGCTCTCGTGCGCGGCTTCTGGCCGTGGATGGGTGCCGCGGTTCTGCTCGGCATCGGGACCGCGATGGTCTATCCGACGCTGCTTGCCGCGATAGGCGACGTCGCGCATCCGCGCTGGCGTGGCTCGGCGGTTGGCATTTACCGCTTGTGGCGCGACAGCGGCTACGCCGTCGGGGCGCTGGTCGCGGGCGTAGTCGCGGACCTCTTCGGCATGGAGTGGGCGATCGGCGTCGTCGCGCTGCTCACTCTCGCATCCGGGCTGGCTGTAGCCTGGCGCATGCCGGAAACGCTTCGCCGATAACGCCGCGTTAGCCTGATCGCAGCGACATGCTTCCAACAACGATCGGAGGATGGTTGCGATGCAAAAGCTGATTATTCTGGCCGGAATGCTGGCGCTGGCGGCGTGCCGCTCCGGCGAGACGCCGGACGCCGGCGCCGAGCTGACGAAACGTCAGGTGGACAGCGCGATCGGCGCCTCCGGCCTGCCGGGCGCGCGAGGAATCACCAGAGCGATGGATGCCGCGGATTCGGTGGCGGCACGAAACGCGCGCATGGACTCGGTCTCGAGGGAGCCCTGAGCTCACGTCCGCGGCGAATGGAGTGTCGGTTCATTGGGATGTGCCATTTCCCAATACCACCGAGGCATTCCGCTTCAACCCCCGCAGCTTCGCGCGCTTCATCGGCGATTTTCGAAAGAAAACCCTGAACGGATCCTCCTCCATCGCGAGCACATCCTGCGCAAGCGTGCGCGCATCCTTGCCGGCGATGATCTCGCGGGGAGCAAATGCGGGCTCCTGGGCATCGACGGAGAACCGGACGTTCCATGGACAGACGTCCTGGCACACGTCGCAACCGTAGAGATTCTCGCCGATCGCGTCGTGGAACACGTTCGGGATCTCGCTCTTGAGCTCGATGGTGAGGTAGGAGATGCAGCGCGTGGCGTCGAGCACGCGCGGCTCGACGAACGCATCAGTGGGACACGCGTCGAGGCAGCGGGTGCAGGTCCCGCATCTGTCAGCTTCGAACGGCGCGTCTTCTTCCAGCTCGAGATCGAGCAACAGCGACCCGAGAAAGAAAAAGGAGCCGATCTCCGGGTTCACGAGCATCGTGTTCTTGCCGAACCAGCCGAGCCCCGCCTTGCGCGCGAGATCGCGCTCGAGAATCGGCCCGGCGTCCACGTAGGCCTTCCCCGCGACCTCGCGCCCCAGCTCGGCGTTGAGCCACGCGTGCAGCGCGCGCAGGCGTTCGACCATGAGCTCGTGGTAATCGTCGCCGCGGGCGTAACGCGCGACGGGCCCGGACGGCGCCGTCCCGCCATAGTTCATTCCGACGACGATGGCCGATTTCACGTTCTCGAACACGCGGCGCGGGTCGGCGCGCTTCTCAGCGCCTCGCTCCAGATACGCCATGTCGCCGGCGAAGCCACGAGCAATCCACTCGTCGAACATCGGCGTGGTCTCCGCGGGGCCGAGCCTCGTTATGCCGACGAGGTCGAAGCCGAGCGCGCGGGCGCGCGACTTGAGCGATTCCTCGAAGCTCATGAGTCGGATACCGACCAGAGCGCGTACCGCTCGACGTCGCGCGCGGGCGGCACGGCGTCGTAATCGCCGTACGCGGTGTGCATTCGCCACCGCAGATAAGTGCGATCGGGGAGCGGGAGGAACGGGAATCGCTTATACCATTCCCGACGGCGGAAGCGCCAGGCCACCCGCGTCAGGGCTACGGCCAGGCGCGGCCGGCGAACCGACCGCGCGGCGAGCGCTCCGGTGAGACGCAACCACTGCATGATTCAACTTATATGATATGGCTTCCGAGCACCTGATCGGCCTCATCTCCGACACTCACGGCTTGCTGCGCCCGGACGTGCACGACGCGCTGGCCGGTGTCGAGCTCATCCTGCACGCGGGGGACGTGGGCGGCGAGGACATTCTGCACGAGCTGGGCACGATCGCGCCGACGCTCGCGGTCTGCGGCAATACCGACGCGCCAGCGCCGTATCTCGAGACCGAGATCATCCGGGAGATCGGCGGGGTGAGCATCCACGTGAGCCACGGACACGAAGTGGGGCAATTGACGCCTGAGCGGCTGCTCGCGCGGTACCCGCAGGACGTTCTCGTCCATGGCCATACGCACAAGCCTTTTTTGCTGAAGTGGGAGGGGCGGATCGTCGTGAATCCGGGTGCCGCGGGGCAGCGGCGGTTCGATCTACACCCGAGTGTCGCGCGACTTCGCATCTCGGACGGTGTCGCGGACGTGGAGTTCGCTACACTCGGCGCAAACGAGTGACGATCAGAGAAAGGATCTGCCTTCCAGCCCGGGCGGATGCGGTATGGACAACCCGTCCAGAGCGCTCGGCATCAGATCCACGGTCCGCAACGGAGCTCGCGCCAGCGGTTTGCTGACCAGCAGCGGCACCAGCATGTGATCGCGATGCAGCGCGCCGTGTGACGACACGTGCGGGATCGGCTCGAAGCCGGCGCGCAGGTCCCAGCTGCGGGATGCCGACAGGATCATGTCGCCGGAGCGCGGCGAGCCCGCGAGCCGCGCGATCTGCACCAAGGCGTCCGGATAGTCCGAGTCGGCGGTGATCGCGTGCGACTCATCGCCGCTGACGCCAATGCGCTCTCCTATCCCGAGAGGATCGCCGGTGCCGGGGCGATAGGAATAGGAATCGTCGCTCCATTCCACCATGGCGGAGCCGGCCGCGCGCGAGCGAACCTCGCAGCGGCTCTCGCCGGTCGGCAGGAGCAACAGGTCGATGGACTCGCGCGCCAGCAGAGTCGAGGCGAGGCCGCTCCAGGCGGGGGCGAGCGAAGGCCACCAGCGCCGGGTCCTCGTGCGCAAATCGAGATAGAGATGAGCCATGGCGTTGCCGCTCACCATCACCGCCGTTTGCGGGTTGCGCGTGAAGACCCGCGGGTGCGCGATCGGACGGTGACCGAGCTGTCGCAGGACAGCGGCGATGTCGTCGTGTCCCTCGATCGACGTATGGCCGTGGTCGCTCACGATCCACAGGTGCGTGACGTCCCAGATTCCGCGGTGCTCCAGCTCCTCGCGAATTCGCGCCGCCGTGTCATCCACGATCCGCAGGGAGGCGGTCACGTCGTCGGATCCGTGTCCGCTGGCGTGCGAGACCTTGTCCACGCCGGTGAATGCCGCGAACACGAAGTATGGCTTGAGCTCAGCGACCTTCGCGACGATCCGCCGCGCGACATAACGGTCGATCGCGAGCCAACCCTTCACATCGCCGCGGAAGTGTGTCCACGCGGCACGCGCGGCGAACAACGATCCACTCGTGAAGCGGCGTCCTCCCTGGAGGCCGCGCGTGACGACGCTCATGGCCCCGAGAGAGTTCGGGACGAGCTCGAACATGGTCTTTGCCGCGGGATCGAGGTCCTGGTCCGCGAGCCGCATGTCGATGCCGACGTAGCTGCGGGAGTGTCCAGGCCCCGTGGCGTCCTTTCTCGAGCGGTCGTACCAGCGGAGGCCCGGCATCCCGACGGATCCGGGATGGCGGCCGATGAGAAACGGTGTGTACGCCGGACCCGTGACGGACGGGAAAACCGAGGTGATCTCGTGCAAGCCACCCTCGTCCAGCAGGCGCGCCATGGCGGGGAGCGCGCCTGAAGCGATCGCGGCTCGAAGCGTGTCGGTGCGAACGCCGTCGGCGACGAGGATTATTATCGGCAATAGATTCCCACTACGTACTTCACCAAGTAGCCAGATGAAGAAGAAGCGCAAAGATACCGCAAAGCCAAAGCCCCGCCGCCGGAAGACAGCGGCTTCCGGCAGGAAGCAGCCGGTCCGCCGCGGCAAGGGCGCGCGCACGCCCAGCGGGAAGCCGATGACTCCGGCCGTGCTCGCCTCGGCGGAGGAATCGGCGCTGGCCGGGCTGAAAGAGCGTACCGAGACCGGGCACATCAAAGCGGGACGTACGCCGCCGTCCCGCGTGGAGGACTCGCGCCAGGCGGGAGCGACGCGCGTCATCGACGAAGCCATCCGCGATCACGTCGTCGAGACGGAAGACGAGAAGCTGCTGCAGCATCCGCGCGCCGAGGCGGATTTCGTGCGGACCGATCCCTGGCGGGTGCTCCGCATCATGAGCGAGTTCATCGAGGGGTTCGACGTGCTCGCGCAGACCGACAAGGGCGTCGCAGTGTTCGGCTCGGCGCGCGTCGGTCCGGACGACCCGCAGTACGAGATGGCGGTCGAGGTTTCGCGGCTGCTCGCGGAGGCCGGGTTCTCGATCATCACCGGCGCGGGCCCGGGCATCATGGAAGCGGCAAACAAGGGCGCGCGGCTCGGCGGCGGCCCGTCCATCGGCTGCAACATCGAGCTGCCTTTCGAGCAGGGCGCCAATCCGTACGTCGATACGCTCGTGAACTTCCGCTACTTCTTCGTGCGGAAGACGATGTTCATCAAGTACTCATCGGCGTTCATCATCTTCCCCGGCGGCTTCGGCACGCTCGACGAGCTGTTCGAGGCGGTGACGCTGATTCAAACGGGGAAGATCTACCATTTCCCCATAATCCTCATGGGGCGTCGATACTGGGCCGGCCTGCTCCGCTGGCTGCACGCGCGCGTGCTACTGGAGAAGAAGATCTCCCCGGGAGATCTGGACCTGTTATTTCTGACTGATGACCCGGAAGAAGCGGCGCAGGCGGTGATTACTGCATTTAACGCGAAGCGGTGATTAGTGGTTGGTGATTCGTAAGGGCGTTTGTGGGTAGTTTATCTGTTACCAGTCACTCGTCACTAGTCACCAGTCACCGCAGGCATGATCGAAGAGCTCAAAGCCAAACTCGGCGAAGAAGTGGAGCGTCTCCAGCGCGAGCTCAGCATCACGCTCCCGCAGGAGATCAAGCGCGCGGTGGAGCACGGCGACCTGCGCGAGAACAGCGAGTACAAGGCCGCGCTGGAGCGGCAGCAGTTCGTACAGGCGCGGCTTGGCCAGCTCCGCCAGCGCCTGAGCAAGCTGTCGCAGATCGACGTGACGCAGATCCCGACCGATCGCGTCGGGCTCGGGTCAGAGGTGATAGTGGAGGACGAGAAGACGGGTGAGCGCGAGACGTACAGCCTGGTGTTCGGCGACGCGGTCGAGTTTCAGGAGGGTCACGTAACGATGTCGTCGCCGATCGGACTCGCTGTGGTCGGAAAGGCCGTGGGCGAAGTCGCGATCCTCAAGTTGCCGGCAGGCGTACGGCGGCTCAAAGTCATCGACCTGAAGACCATCCACGATTCGACATCCGTCTAGAGTTCGTCTCCGACCGGGTTCGGAGGCCAGCCTCGGCCCCCAAACCAGCAACGGCACCTGGTTAGTCGGGATCGATCGTGAATAGCCGCGAGATGTCGCGGGCATAGTCCGCTATCGCGGCCTCCCTCAGCTCCGCGGTCCACCCGAGCAGTGGCGCGACGACGTCGGCGGCCGGAGTGGCGAGAGACATGGCGTGGTCGCGCGCGCGGAAGGCGGCCTGGGTGCGGCGGATGAGAAGATCGCTGAGTGTCAGGGCGTGCTCATACCGAACTGAATAGATCAGCTCCGCACGGCGCACCTCGGAGTCGCTCGCGAGCGGCCGTGCCAGCCCGGGCTCCGCGCGGATCATCTCGGCTATCTCACTCTCGCGGTCAGCACCGGGCAGCGCTTCCCGGGATGTGCGCGATCGCGTCTTGCGCATTCCGAGCGTGACCTGCACGAGATCCACCACTTCTTCGGCGACGGCGCGATAGGTCGTGAGCTTGCCGCCAGTGAGGGTGATCGGGCCGGACGCGTCGCGCGTGATGAGGTGCTCACGCGAAGCGGAAGCGGGATCCGCCGACGTCAACGCCGGCGCGAGCGGGCGGAGGCCGGCCCAGGCCGAGATGACGTCCGGGCGCCGGAGGCGCGCGTCTGCGAGATGGGCGTTGGCGGACTCGATTAGATAGGCGATCTCCGGTTCCGACGCGCGCACTTCGTCGGGCGGCGCGCGCGTGAGCATCTCGGTCGTTCCGATGATAGTCTGCGAGCCGGACGGAAGGATGAACATCACGCGCCCGTCAATCGGCGACAGCAGCGCGATGGCGTCGCGGTTTCCCACGAGTGAGCGATCGACGGCTATGTGCGAGCCCTTGCTGTGCTCGGCGGCGGAAGTCCACGGGCCAAGCGCGCGCACGACGGCGCGCGCCGAGATCGCGAGCTTGTCTCCCGTCAACTCGTCGGTGAGAGCGATACGGTGCGGTGGGCCGCCGGGAAGTAGCTCCGCCCGCATGTGATTCACGACCGCCGCGTCCCAGTATGCCGCGCTCAGCGCGTTGGCCAGCGTCAGGCGCGAGTCGTCGGTGGACGAATCGAAGTAAGCGCCACCGCCGGTAAGCCCGGTAGGCTCGAGCGCCGGCTCGCGCGCAAGGACTTCCGCCGCGGACAGTCGCTCGTGCCACCTGCCCGGTCGGGAGAGCGAAAGCAGGTCGTACAGCGTGAGCCCGGCGCCCAGCCTTCGCGCGGACACCCGTGAGCCGCGATAGACCGGCCAGGTGAAGCGGAGCGGCTGCACGAGATGCGGCGCGATGCGCATGAGCGTCGCGCGCTCGCGCCGGGACTCACGGACGAGACCCACCCGTCCCTGCTCCAGGTAGCGCAGTCCGCCGTGCACCAGGCGGGACGTGCGGCTGGACGTGCCGCTGCCGAAGTCGTCCTTCTCTATCAGGGCGACGCTCAAGCCGCGCATGGCGGCATCGCGGGCTATGCCGCAGCCGTTTATGCCACCCCCGATGACCACTACATCGAACGGCTCCCGCGCCAGGCGCGCGCGGTGCGCGAGGGCCTGGACGGGAACGGACGTCGGAAGCGGCGCCGCCATCCTAGAAACATATACCCCGCACGTTAAGTTCCTTGTAATGGCGACCTTCGGGAGCGGGACCGGCAGGCGTGTAGCGATCGTAGCCGGCGTGCGGACACCGTTCACCAAGGCGGGGACGGCGCTCAAATCGTTCAACGCGATCGAGCTGGGCAAGCTGTGCGTCGCGGAGCTGCTGCAGCGGACGGAGCTGGACACGAAAGAGGTCCAGGCGATCGTGTTCGGCACGGTGATTCCCAACGTCCTCGCGCCGAACATCGCCCGCGAGATCGCGCTGATGCCGATGCTGCCGAAGGGAGTGCAGGCGTTCAGCGTCAGCCGCGCGTGCGCGTCGGCGAACCAGGCGATCACGGACGCCGCCGATCAGATCGTTCTCGGACACCTGGACGTCGCGATCGCGGGCGGCGCCGAGACGCTGTCGAATATTCCGATGCTGCACTCGCGGGGATTCTCGGACGCCCTCGTCAAGGCCTCGAAGTCCAGGACTCTCGGCGGGCGCGCCGGAGCGGTGGCGAAGATCCGCCCGCGCGACCTCGTTCCGATCACGCCGGCCATCGCCGAGCCTTCCACCGGCGAGACGATGGGCCAGTCGGCGGAGAAGATGGCGAAGCTCAACGGCATCACGCGCGAGGAGCAGGACCAGTACGCGCTGCGGTCGCACAGGATGGCCGCGGCCGGCACGGCGGACGGCCGGCTCACCGCCGAGATCATGCCGGTGTACGTCCCGCCGAAGTACGAGACCTTCGCCACCTCGGACAACGGGATCCGGAGCGACACGAGCCTCGAGCAGCTCTCGGCGCTCAAGCCGGTGTTCGACCGGAAGTACGGGACGGTTACCGCCGGCAACGCGTCACCGCTCACCGACGGCGGCGCGTGCGTGCTGCTGATGAGCGAGGAGAAGGCGCGCTCGCTGGGCTACCCGCCGCTCGGCTTCATCCGGTCGTACGCGTACGCCGCGCTGGACCCCGGCGAGCAGCTGCTGCAGGGCCCGGTGCTCGCGGCGCCCGTGGCGCTCGAGCGCGCTGGGCTCACGCTGCGCGACATGGATCTGGTGGAGATGCACGAAGCGTTCGCCGCGCAGGTGCTGTCGAACCTCCGCGGGCTGGAATCGCGCGAGTGGGCGGAGCGTGCCGGATTCTCCGAGCCCGTCGGCGAGGTGGACCGCGCGAAGCTGAACGTCATGGGCGGATCCATAGCCATCGGACATCCGTTCGGCGCGACGGGCTCGCGCATCACCGTCACGCTGCTCAATGAGCTGGGCCGGCGCGGCGGACAGTTCGGATTGATGACGGTGTGCGCCGCGGGCGGGATGGGGTTCGCCATGGTCGTGGAGCGCGCGTGACGGACACCATGCGCACCGTCGAGCAGAAGGAGAAGCGCGGACCGTACGCGCTGACCATGGAAGTGCAGGACGGTATCGCCGTCATCACCTTCGACCTCCCGGGAGCATCGGTCAACACGATCGGCCGCGGAGTGAAGGACGAGTTCCTCGCGCTGGCCGACAGGCTCGAGCGGGACAAGGACATCCGCGGCGCGGTTTTGATCAGCGGCAAGCCGGACGTATTCATCGCCGGCGCAGACATCGAGGAGTTCCTGCTGCTCGAAACCGCGGCGCAGGCCGAGCGGCTGAGCAGGGACGGCCAGATGCTCATCGATACGGTCGCGAAGATGCGGATTCCGCTCGTGGCGGCGATCCACGGCGCGTGCCTCGGCGGCGGGCTGGAGCTCGCGCTGGCGTGTTCCTACCGCGTCGCGACCGATCATCCCAAGACCGTGCTCGCGCTGCCCGAGGTTCAGCTCGGAATCATTCCCGGTGCCGGCGGTACGCAGCGGCTGCCGCGCAAGGTGGGACTGCGCGCCGCGCTCGACATGATTCTCACGGGCAAGAACATCCGCGCGAAGAAGGCGTACCAGATGGGACTGGTAGAGGAGCTCGTACACCCGGCGATTCTGCTGCAGATCGCCGTGCGGCGCGCGAAGGAGCTGGGCAACGGCAAGCGGCCGCAGGTTCGCAAGGAGCGCGGCTTCGTGGACACGCTGCTCGACGGAAATCCCCTGGGCCGAGGCGTGGTCCTGCGGAAGGCGCGCGAGGAGACGCTCAAGAAGACCAAGGGGCACTATCCCGCGCCGCTGGCCGCGCTCGACGCGGTCGCCGCGGGATTGAGCGGACGGCACGCGCACGGCTACCGCGAGGAATCGCGACTGTTCGGCGAGATGGCCGCTACCGACGTGTCGCGGCAGCTCATCTATCTCTTCTTCGCGACCACCGCACTCAAGAAGGACAGCGGCGTGGACGTGCCGGTCGAGCCGCGCACCGTCAAAAAGCTCGGGATACTCGGCGCCGGCTTCATGGGCTCGGGGATCGCGTCGGTCGCCGTGCAGCAGGGAACGGTCGTGCGCATGAAGGACGCGGATCACGGGCGCGTCGGTAAAGGCATCGCCGCGGTGCGATCCGTGTTGAAGGAGCGGCTCACCAAGCGGCAGATCACCCGTCAGCAGCTGGAGGACACGATGTCGCTGCTGGGCGGGACCGTGGACTACAGCGGCTTCGGCAGCGTGGACCTGGTGATCGAGGCGGTGTTCGAGGACCTCGCGACGAAGCACGAGGTGCTGCGCGAGGTGGAGCCTGCGCTGAAGCCGGAGGCGATCTTCGCGACGAACACGAGCACGATCCCGATCGCGCGAATCGCGGAGGCGGCCGAGCGGCCGGAGCGAGTGTTGGGGATGCACTTCTTCTCGCCCGTGCACAAGATGCCGCTGATCGAAGTGATCACGACGCCCGGCACGAGCGCCGAGGCGGTCGCGACCGCGGTCGCGTACGGCAAGCGGCTGGGCAAGACCGTGATCGTGGTGAACGACGGGCCGGGTTTCTACGTCAACCGGATTCTATTTCCGTACATCAACGAGGCGGGGCGGCTGCTCGAGCAGGGTGCGTCGGTCGAGGCGATCGACGCGGCGATGGTTGCGTTCGGTTTTCCCGTCGGGCCGATGACGCTGCTCGACGAGGTCGGGATGGACGTCGGCGCCAAGGCGGCAGCCGTGATGCATCAGGCGTTCGGCGACCGATTTGCTCCCGCGGGCTCGATTGACCGCCTCGTCGCGGCCGGGCGATACGGGCGCAAGGCGAAAAAGGGCTTTTATCTGTACGACGAGGCGGGAAAGAAGGGCGCAGTGGATCCGGAGATCTACGCGGTAGCGGGCGCGCCCGCGGAGCGCACCGAGATACCGGCGGCCGAGATACAGCAGCGGTGCGTCTTCGCGATGCTGAACGAAGCTGCGCGCTGTTTGGAGGACGGAATCATCCGCTCGGAGCGCGACGGCGATGTGGGCGCGGTGTTCGGCATCGGTTTCCCGCCGTTTCGCGGCGGTCCGTTCCGCTACATCGATTCGATCGGAGCGGCGACGCTGGTCGGCCAGCTCGAGGATCTCAACTCGCGTTTCCCCGGACGATTCGAGCCGGCGGAGCGGTTGCTGCAGGCGGCACGGCGGTAGGAAGGGCGGTGACTAGTGATGAGTGACTAGTGACTAGTAACTGCACTGCTTCCTGAGGACTCCGTGTCCTACTCTTCATATCAACACTTCAACAGCAGACACCCCATGCGTCACCTCCTGAAGTTGCCCTTCCTTTCCCTTGTCCTGGTCGCGTCGGCGGCTGCGGCTCAGACCGGCAGCGAGCTGACCGTTGATAGGATCTTCAACTCCGCGGAGTTCCGGGCGGAGCCGTCGCCGACACTGCACTGGCTCGGCAACGAGGCAAACTACGTGGACGTGCGGGAAGGAAGCTTCTACACGGTGGACGTAGGAAGTGGGAGGAGCACGCTGCTCGTGGACGCGGCGGCATTCGTCGGAGAGGACGGGAAGCGGCTGGACGTCGAGGATGCCACCTGGTCCAAGGACCAGACACGGGCGCTGGTCTTCCACAGCTCGGAGCGGGTGTGGCGCTCCAATACGCGCGGACGGTTTCACGTCTTCGACGTCGCGTCGCGCAAGCTGATCCCCGTGACGCGGGTGGACACCCTGATCATGTTCGCCAAGCTGTCACCCGACGGCCGGCACGCCGCGTTCGTCCGGAACAACAACATCTACGTCACGGATCTCGCTACGGGCCAGGAGCGCGCGCTCACGCGCGACGGCAGCCCCGAGATAATCAATGGCACTGCCGATTGGGTGTACGAGGAGGAGTTCGGGCTGCGCGACGCGTTCCGCTGGAGCCCCGACGGCAGGAAGATCGCGTTCTGGCGCTTCGATCAGAGCGCGGTAAGGCCGTTCTCGCTCGTGGACGAGACTACGCTGTATCCCACCTATACTACGTTCAAGTACCCGAAGGCGGGCGAGCGGAACGCCGACGTCAAACTGGGTGTGGTGGACGTCGCGTCGGGAGCCACGCGGTGGATCAACACCGGCGGCGACGCGGACTCGTACGTGCCGCGCATGGAATGGCTGGGCAACGACAGCGTCGTGTTTCAGCGGCTGCCCCGGAAGCAGAACCGCGTGGACCTCGTCGCCGCGAGCGTGACGACCGGCGGGTCGCGCGGGATTCTCACCGATTCCGACTCCGCTTACATAGACGTGCAGGATCCCGTCTGGCTCGGCGACCGGCAGTTCCTCTGGATCAGCGACCGTACGGGCTGGTCGCAGGTATTCTTGTACGACCGCTCCGGCCGTCTCGTCCGCCAGGTGACGCGCGACGGAAGCGACGTGACCGGCATACTCGGCGTGGACGAAGGCCGTGGCGAGATCTACGTGCAGCAGGCCGCGCCCACTCCGACGCAGCGCCACGTCTTCCGCTACTCGCTTCGCACCGGCCAGGGGCAGCAGATCACGTCGGGCCGCGGCTCGCATTCCATGAACATCGCGCCGAACAGCCGCTACGCGGTGATGACGCACTCCGACATCAACACTCCGTCAGTGGCGCGACTCGTACAAATCCCGGTCATGCGGACGGTGCGGACGCTGGTGACGAACGACACGCTGCGTTCCAGGGTCGCGCGCCTGGGACTGAGCCAGGTGACTTTCCTTCGCATTCCGTCGGCTGACGGCTCGACGATGCTGGACGCGTACCGGATAGTTCCGCCGCAGTTCGACAGCACGAAGAAGCACCCGGTGCTGATGTACGTGTACGGCGGTCCGGCAGCGCCGACGGTCAACGACGCGTGGGGCAGCCTCCTGTTCCTCTGGCACCAGATGCTGGCGCAGAATGGCTACGTGGTGGTGAGCGTGGACAACCGCGGCGCCGCCATGCGTGGGCGCAACTTCAGGAAGATGACACAGTACCGGGTCGGCACGCTCGAGTCGGACGACCAGATTGCGGCTGCGCGGTGGATAGGACGGCAGAGCTGGGGTGACGCGAGCCGCATCGGCATCTGGGGCCGGAGCGGCGGCGGCACGATGACACTTCTCTCGACAACGCGCGGCGGCAACGTCTTCAAGACTGGATTGGCGGTCGCGCCAGTGACGGACTGGAGCCTGTACGACACGATTTACACCGAGCGGTACATGTGGACGCCGGCAGGGAATCCCGAGGGCTACCGCGCGACCGCGGCGCTGAATCACGTGGACGGGCTCACCGCGCGGCTGCTGCTCGTGCACGGCACGGGAGACGACAACGTGCATTCACAGAACACGATACAGCTCGCGCGGAAGCTGCAGTTCGCGCGCAAGTCGTTCTACATGATGCTGTACCCGAACAAAACCCACTCGATCTCGGGCGCGGGCGCCACGCTGCATCTGTACGACACGTTTACGCGATTCATCCTCGAGAACCTTTGATCTCGGCGCGCGCGCGGCTGCTGCCGCGGGGGTCGGCTTCGGCGGCTAGCTTCTCGTCGCGCCCTGGACTGCGGGCGCGCCTCGAAGACGCCGCCTGTGCCGACCCCCTGGCGCGCAGCCGTGCCCGGGCATGGTCGAAGCTGAGGGGAACCGCCGTCATCGCCGCAATAAGTACAGCGTGGGGCTGCGCGCCGCAGACACTCGCCACCGCAAACGGCGTGGCGCCGCTCCCCGCGGTGATTGCGGGTGAGCTTCTGCCGAGGACGCGCGCGGAGCGGAGCAACTACACGGAGACGTCACGGTACGCCGACGTTGTGGCGTTTATCGACTCGCTTCAAAAACTCGGTGCGCCGATCGTGGTCGGCAGCATCGGGAAGACCACGCAGGGACGCGATATCCCATACGTCATCGCCTCGCGGCCGCGCGTGCGCACGCCGGAGGAAGCGCGAAGGCTCGGCAGGCCGATCGTTTATGTGCAGGGCAACATCCACGCGGGCGAGGTCGAAGGGAAGGAAGTGCTCCAGGCCCTCCTGCGCGATCTCGTGTTCGAGCAGCGGCGCAACGTGCTCGACTCGCTCGTGCTCATCGCGGTGCCCATCTACAACGTGGACGGCAACGAAGCTGTGGGACCGCAGGAGAGGAATCGCCCGTCGCAGAACGGGCCGCAGCTCGTGGGCGGCCGTGCCAGCGCGCTGGAGCTGAACCTCAATCGCGATTACGTGAAGGCCGAGGCGCCGGAGACGCGCGGATCGCTGGCGATGTTCCGCGAGTGGAACCCCGACGTGTTCGTGGATCTCCACACGACCAACGGCAGCTATCACGGCTACGCGATCACATATTCGCCGCCGCTCACGCCGGCCGCGCCGCTGGCGAGCTACACGCAGGGCGTCTGGCTTCCCTTGCTGCGCGAGCGGATGCGCGCGCGCCGTGGCTTCGAGACGTTCGATTACGGGAACTTTCTCACGGACGAGCGCGCGCTCGCCGCGCCGACGCAGGCGGCCGAGGGTTGGGCGACGTTCGATCATCGCCCGCGGTACTCCACGAACTACTACGGGATGCGGAACGGGATCGGAATTCTGAGCGAGGCGTACTCGCACGACCCGTTCGCGCGCAGGGTGGCGTCCACCGACGCGTTCGTGCGCGAGCTCCTCTCGCTCACCGCCGAGCGTGCCGCGGAGATTGCGCGTCTGCGCGCGACGGCCGCGGCGCAGGGCGCGGGCCAGGTGGTGCCCATACGCGCGGAGCTCACGCGCTCGCCGATCATGACCGACGTGATCGTGGAGAACGTCGTGAGCACCGGCGACTCCACTCGAACCGAGACCGGCGTGCCGCGCGGCCGCCGGCGCACCGGCAACTTCCGCCCGGTACGCATGCCGGTGTTCGACCGGTTCGATCCCGTGCTGAGCGTGAACGTCCGCGGCGGTTACGTCATCTTCGGCGAGCACCCGACCGTGCTGGATATGCTCGCGGCCCACGGGATCACGGTCGAGCGATTCGCCAGTCCGCGAGTCGCGCCGCTGGAGCGGTTCACGATCGATTCCGTCATTCGCGCGCCGCGGCCGTTCGAGGGGCACAGGGAAGAGCGCGTGACAGGAAGGTGGTCCACGACAACCGAATCCATCCCCGTCGGCTCGTACTTCGTCCCGACGAGCCAGCCGCTCGGCCGGCTCGCGGTGTATCTGCTCGAGCCCGAGAGCGACGACGGCTTCGTGACGTGGAATCATTTCCCCGGGCTCGTCAGTGGATCGGTTGCGCCGGTTGCACGGATCGCGTCCGGGCCGGGGACGCCGACGACACGATGACCCCACCGACCGCCTGATGCTTCGTGGCGCGCTGCTCTACCTCTCCGAACAACAGAAGATCTTCAACTTCGTTCGCCACAACCGGCTCGCGCGCGCGTTCGCCAACCGGTTCGTCGCGGGGGAGACGCTCGACACGGCGATGGCCGCGGTGCGCTCGCTCAACGCCCGTGGAATCACAGCGTCGCTCGACCTGCTCGGCGAGAGCGTGCACAACGAGGCCGAGGCGCGGGAGACGACGCGCCACTACGTCGAGCTGCTGGACCGCATCGCCGGCGAGGGGCTGGACTCGAACGTCTCGCTCAAGCTCACCGCGATGGGGCTGGACGTTTCCGGGGAACTGTGCCTGCGGCTGATGGACGACGTCCTCTCGCGGGCGCGGGATCACGGCACGTTCGTGCGGATCGACATGGAGAGCAGCGCGTACACGCAGCGCACGCTCGACATGTTCGAGCACAGACTTTATCCGTCTTTTCGCGAGCACGTGGGAATCGTGCTGCAGAGCTATCTCTACCGGACGATGGCCGACATCGAGGACTCGATCCGGCTGCGCGCGCGGGTGCGCCTGTGCAAGGGAGCGTACAAGGAGCCCGATACGGTCGCGTTTCCCGACAAGAAGGACGTGGACGACAGCTACGTCCGCGCAATGCAGCTGCTGCTCGCGCGCGGGAACTACCCCGGCATCGCCACGCACGACGAAGCGATGATCAACGCGACCAAGAGCTACGCGCTGGAGCAGGGAATCCCGACCGAGCGGTTCGAGTTCCAGATGCTGTATGGAGTCCGGCGCGACCTGCAGGACCAGCTCGTGGACGAGGGATACCGGCTGCGCGTGTACGTCCCCTTCGGCACGCAGTGGTACCCGTACCTCATGCGGCGTCTCGCGGAGCGCCCGGCGAATCTGGCATTTCTGACCGGCAACATGCTGCGCGAGATGGTGGGCGGCGTCTCGCGCCGGCGACGCAAGTCGCGGCGCTGACGGTGGGACAGTTCCTTCCCGGCGATCTCTCGAAGGGTGATCCCAATACCCTCGGCGGCTACGTGGCGGTGCACTCGCGGCCCGCGGCGTTCGAGGGCGCGGACGGCGCGTCGTACAGCGCCGAGATCGTGACCGACCCCGCTCCGGAGTCGGGGGAGGGAGCCGTGGCGGGTTACCTGCTGTTCGTCCGCTGGCGCGAGGGTGACCCCGTCGCGTCGGGGCACGTCGAGACCGACTATCTCGCGACCGGCCCGGAGGCCGACGTGCTGCGCGAGATCGGCGCGCTCACGCTGCAGGATGTCCGCCGCCTGCTGGACCCGCGCCTCGAGCAGCGCTCCGCCGGGCGTCCGTGGTGGGAAGCGATGCGCGAAGGGAGCGACGAAGCGTGAGCGACATGCTCGTCGGAGACGTGCTGAGCGGAACGGGCGGGATATGGCACGTCAGGACGAGCGACGGCGAGGTGCGGGAGGCCTCGCTGCGCGGCCGATTGAAAAAGACCACCGTCACCAAGATCGCGGTCGGGGACGAGGTGGAAGTCGAGCAGGATCCTGGGGGGGCGTGGGCGATCTCGGCGATTCATCCGCGCAGGTCGCAGCTCGCGCGGCGCGAGCCCGGCTCCGGATACGGCGAGCGAGTGGTCGCGGCCAACGTGGACCAGGTCGTCGTGGTCTTTGCGGCGGCGAAGCCCGAGCCGCACACGCGAATGCTCGACCGGTTTCTCGTGATCGCGGAGGCGAACGAGCTGCTCTCGCGCGTCGTGGTGAACAAGGTGGATCTCGTGCCGCAGGTCGAAGCGGAGCGGACCTTCGCCGACTACGAGCGAGCCGGATACGCGGTGCATTACACCAGCACCAAGACGCGTGCCGGACTCGACGAGCTGCACGATTCCCTCGCGGGCCTGTCGTCCATTTTCAGCGGACCTTCCGGCGTAGGCAAGTCGTCGCTGCTGAACGCGATGTTTCCTGGATTGAACCTGCGCATCGGCGAGATCAGCGAATCGGTGAACAAGGGGAGGCACACGACGGTCGGCGCGGTGATGCATCCCCTGCCCGACGGCGGCTACGTGGTGGATTCGCCGGGGCTGCGCGAGGTCGGCATGTGGCAGCTCGCGGCCGACGAGCTGGACCGGTGCTTTCCCGAGTTCCGCCCGCACCTGGGCGATTGCAGATTCGGCGACTGCTCGCACCTGGTGGAGCCCGGCTGCGCGGTGCGCGACGCGGTCGAAGCGGGTGGGATCAGCGCCGCGCGGTACGACAGCTATTCGAGGCTGCGCGCGGAGCTGGAGGAGAGCCCGAAGAAATGGTGATTAGTGATTAGTGATTAGTCGTTGGTAAAAGCAGTGACCCATCACTAATCACCAATCACTAATCACTGCCCACCAGCTCCAGCGTCCACTCCACCGACACGTCCTCGCGCAGCGAGCTGCGCACGGAGCAGTACTTGTTGATCGAGAGGTCGATCGCGCGCTCGGCGTTTTCGCGATCTATGCCCGCGCCTTCGATCTGAAAGTGCAGCGTCACGTGCTTGAGCCGTTTCGGAATCGTCGTGACGCGCTCGCCGATCACTTCGATTCTCATGGAGCTCGCGGGCGTACGGCGCTTGGCCAGAATCTCCGCGACGTCAATTCCCGCGCAGGCCGCGATGGACCCTAGCAGAGCGTCTACGGGGCTGGGGCCGGTCGCGCCGCGCCCGTCGAGATGTATCGTCTCGCGGTCCGGCCGGCCGGCGTCGAAGCGCTGGTCGCCATCCCAGGTGACCGTGACGGTCGCTGGCGGCTGAGTGGTGTTCGTAGCGGAGGGCGGGGCCGAGTTGCCGTCGCCTTGCGGAGCCGTAGGCATGGGAGGGACTCGAAAAAGAGGCCAGCAGCTGGTAGCTGGCTGCATACTAGAAAACTAGCGGCATGCTCATAACGGATTGCGGACTGAGGCCGCAAGGGTCCTCGGTCCGGAGTCGCAAACAAGGCTGCCGGTGCCCGCTATCTTTTCCCCGATGCCGCCGACGCCCGCCATGGAGTCCTATTCCCGTCACGTGCTCGTCTGCACGGGGGAGTTCTGCTCTCCCGAGCGGCGGGGGCGGGCGCAGTACGCCAGGTTGTCCTTGCTGCTGCAGCGCGAGGGGCTGTTGTTCGGCCCCCAGCGGGTGAAGCGCGGCGAGACGCCCTGCCTCGGCGTGTGCGCCGGCGGGCCGATCGTAGTGGTGTATCCGGACGGGA
>JBPPMH010000094.1:0-2519 GCA_051305945.1 Gemmatimonadaceae bacterium | reverse complement strand
TCGTCTTGTTGACGAGCTGCACCGCGCGGTCGCGGCCGCCGCCGGTGCGATCGAAAATCGTCAGCTCCATCTTGAGGGCAGCGAGGAAGGCGGTCAGGTCGGCGCCCTCCCCCGCCACGCCGGCGACATCGGGCGAGCTGAGGAGGCGGCGTCGGTACATCTCCGTCCGCTCACGGTCTTCCTCGCTGATCGTCGTGCGCGAAAAGAACCCCGCGACGGTGTTAAGAAAATCGGCCAGCTCGTCGTCATGTTCGGGAAATCTCACGCATCGGACCTGGCGGTGTGCCGCGCCGACTTCCACCAGCTCGACTGGATTGTCATCCACAAAAACGAACGAGTCGAGGCCGAGGTTGAGCTTTTCCGCGAGTCGGGCGATGTGCACCGACTTCGGCTCGAAGCTCGCCAGCACGGCGACAAAATCCGATTCGGTGAGAGAGGTTTTTCCGGCGACGATCGGCGCCCTCGCCAGCTCGATATCGTTGCGGCTGACGGCGGCGAGAAGAACGCCGCTCGCTTTCAGCCGGGCGAGGAGACGCTGATAGAGAAAGTGGCGGAATCCGATTCCTTCCGCGGCGCAATGGATTCCTTCCACGCCATCTTCGCCGGCGAGCCCCGCCCAGAGAACGTTGTCCAGATCGGTCACCAGCACCTTCGCCGTTCCCTCGGTCGAGCCGAGCGAAAGACCGAGGATCGTCTCGACGACTTCGTTCGTGTGCGCGCCGGAGATGGGCATGCCAGTGGCGAGATAGTTTCCCAATCCAAATGCTGCGGCGGGAAGAAAACGCGCGCCGAGCGATGACGCGAGCCCCGATATGTCTGTGGCCAGGGCCGTCGCGGCCGCCGAGTCGGAGGAGATCGGCGGAATCGGCGCGGGTACGAACATCATTCGCGACCCGCGGCGGCCGAGACGATCGGCGACGGTCCGCGCCGAGACGAGGAGCGCATCAGGCGACGGCGCATCAAGCGGAATCCCCGCGCGCCAGTCGCATTCCGGAACGAAGTCCCACGGCAAGAGGAGGATTACCTCCTCTTCGCCCGCCGGAGCCGGTGTCATCAGCGACTGGCCGAGCGTGCCGAATGGAATAGTGCTCACTACCGCCGATCGGCCACGCTTGGCGGCGGCGGCGCGAATGTAAAGCAGCAGCGGATCCACGTTCCCGGAAGCGGCGAAGCGAATGGCGAGACCGGGGCCGCCCTTGAAATTGGCGACGATCCGGCTCGCCTCCAGAAAGTTCACGGCAATGCGCCGGCGGAGAGGGTGAGCATCGCCCCGCTCACGAGCTTGCTCTGATTGTCGAGCATCCACCCGATCTGCCCCGCCGCGTCGTCAGGAGTTCCGAGCTCGCCCCACGGCGACCGGTCGGCGTTTGCGACGCGCGCCGACGGAGTGATTCCCTTGTTCATTCCGCCGTCGAGAACGTCGAACACCACTCCGAAGCATCTCATCCCCTTCGGCGCCAGCTCGAGCGCGAGAATCCTTACCATCGTTGGGATCGCGGATTTCGCGATGCTGTACAACGGCATCCGGAAATAATGCCGTCCCGGATCGGCGAAGGTTGACCCGACGAGAATCAGCGGCGCATTCGGCATCCCGCGCTTGGCGAGAAGCGCGGCGAGCAGCTGCACGTCACGGATTGGCGCGGCGACGTTGTGGGCGATGGCGAGGTCGGGGTCCTCGATCTCAATGAATTTTCTGTTGTCTGGAATTGGCCAGCCGCAGTGGACGATCGCGGCAATCGGACGGTTCCCGAGCGCCCCTGCCTCGAGATGCGTCATTTCCAGCCGTTGGGAATCCGGGCTGCGCGGCGCGGCGACGGCGCGCGCTGCGAGCATACGAAGCATGGCGCCCCCCAGTCCGCCCGATGCGCCGGTGACGAGAACGACCGGCTCTCCCGCCGGCGCATCCTGGTTTGGATTCTCCGTAATCGAAGCCGGAGCCGCCATCCTGTGGAGACCGAACTCGTACGAGCCGTCAACGTAAAGCGTGCCCGACGTCGCATCGCTCACAGTGGCCGCCACCCTTCCGCCAATGGCGGAGCCGGAAACGATTCTTCCGCGTACGAAGAGTCGCGCCGGAGGGAGAATCGGGCTGACGAACCGGAGTCCCATTCCGTAGAGGAGGCAATCCTTGCCGGGGAGGAACATTCCCGCCAGACGCGAGAGAAGTCCGGCGGAGAACGCGCCGTGGAGAACCTGGCGCCCGTAGGCGCTTGCCGCGGCGTGGGCGGTGTCTGTGTGCAGCGAATTCCAGTCCTGCGACAACTCGGCGAACCGGCGGCAGTCGTCGAGCGTAACAGCGGTTTCGAACTCCGCGTCCAGCGTTGTCACCGCGCCTTCTCCTCGAGGAGAATGAGAATCGCCTCGTACGACGTAAGCCGCTCGATCTCCTGCGCGTCGAGCGCAATGCCGAACTCGCTTTCGATCGCCACGACGAGCGTGGCGGTGGCGAGCGAGTCCCAGCGGTGGGTGTTTATGCGTCGCACTTTCGCCGCGTCGGCGTCGTCCGGCAAGTCTAGAAC
>JBPPMH010000093.1:0-2652 GCA_051305945.1 Gemmatimonadaceae bacterium | reverse complement strand
TCCCGTCGTCACCGGCCACCGGTATGCTCGAGTGAACGCACCGGCGGTCGGGACGCAGTACGCGGTTGTGGGCGGTGTCACGGACGCGCGCATTGCCGCCGCGGAAGTGCTCGCGGACCTCCGCCGCGGCGAGATGCTCGATTCCACCTTCGAGCGGCGCGCCGTCGCGCTCGATTCGCGCGACCGCCGCTGGGCGCAGGAGCTCGTGTACGGGATGCTTCGCCGCCGGTCGTGGACTGACGCCGTGCTCAGCGAGCGCGTCCGCGGAGGGCTTGCCCGGCTCGACCCAGACCTGATAGACCTGCTGCGGCTGGGTGTGCACCAGCTGCTGCGCATGCACAGCGTGCCGCCCTACGCCGCGATCGCACAGACGGTCGAGCTGGCCAAACGCCGGCACGGGATCGGCGCGAGCAAGCTGGTGAACGCCGTGCTCCGCCGTACCGACAGGGAACGTGACGACCTCGGCATACGGAAGAGCGATGACGAAGTCGAGGCGCTCGCCACGGAGTATTCGCATCCGCGGTGGCTCGTGGCGCGCTGGCTCAACAGATACGGGACAGACGAGACCGTCAACCTGCTCTCGGCCAACAACATCGAGCCGCCGCTCATCGTCCGACCCTTCGGCGTCGTGCGCGAGCAACTGGAAGCCACTCTCGAGTCGGCGGGTGTGCACGTTTCCGATGCCCCACTCGTCCGCGACAGCCTCATCGTGCGCGGGCACGTATCGCTAACGGAACTCGGCGCCTTCAGGCAGGGTCTGTTCTTCGTGCAGGACCCCGCGTCCACCCTCGTCGCCCACTATGCCGCCATCGAGCCCGGTTCGGTCGTGGCTGATCTGTGCGCCGCTCCCGGAGGAAAGGCGCTTGAGCTTGCCCGCACCGCCGGATACGTGCTCGCCAGCGACAGGTCGCTCGCGCGGCTGCAGAAAGTCGTCGGGAATGCGCTGCGCATGGAGACACACGCTGTGATCCCGTACGTCAGCGACGCGCGCCATCCCGCGATACGGCCGGTGGACGCCGTCCTTGTAGACGTCCCCTGCACGGGCACCGGCACGTTCCGCCGGCATCCCGACGCGCGTTGGCGTCTCAAGGTCTCGGATCTCGCTGTCACAACCACACTCCAGCGCGCGATCCTGCGCAGTGCGGCCGAGGTCGTGAAACCCGGTGGGCTGCTCATCTACTCGACCTGCTCGCTCGAGCCCGAGGAGAACGAGGACCAGGTGGAGGCGTTCCGCGCCGACAATCCGGAGTTCGTTCTTGAGCCCCCGCCGGCCGACACCGTCCCGGCCGAAACGCTGGACGGAGGAATGCTGCGCGTGCTGCCGCAGCGCCACGGGACCGACGGCGCGTTCGCCGCGCGCCTGCGGAGGACGAGCTAGGTGAACTGGCGCGGTGTCCCGCGCCGCGCATTCCTTTACCTCCTGGCGGCCGCGACCGGCTTCCTCGCGGCCTATCTCATTCTTTTCGCCTTCGCCTTTCCGGCGGAGGTGATCCCGGACGAGGCGCAGGTCCCGAACGTCGTCGGCATGACCTTCGACCGGGCAGCGAGAGCGCTTGGCAGGGCCGGCTTCACCACGGTCGAGGGCGAATCGCGCTTTCATCGCGTAGTGGCTGCCGGAGTCGTGCTCCAGCAGGACCCACCAGCTGACAGCAGGCAGAGACGCGGCACCGAGGTTCGGCTGGCTGTAAGCGCCGGGCAGCGGAGCGCGGAGGTACCGCAGCTCACGGGCATGACGGAGCAGGCAGCGCGCATCGCGCTTGCCAACGCCGGGTTCGAGCTCGGAACAATCAACAGGCAGAACAGCGATAACCCCCGCGGGATGGTGTTCATGAGCGACCCGCCGCCGGGCGATCAGGTGCAGCTGCCGGCAACCGTGAATCTCGTCATAAGCGAGGGGCCGGCGATCATCACGGCCCCGGACCTCATCGGCAGGACGCTGCCGGAGGCGCGGTCTCTGCTCGAGCAGATCGGGTTGCGGCTTGGCAACGTGTCGCGCGATACCAGCTCATTCCAGATCGAGAACACGGTGATCAGGCAGGTGCCGGCGGGCGGGCAGCCCGTGACCGCGGGGGGAACGGTGAATGTCGTCGTGAGTCAGTTCCCCGTCATGGCGCCCATCCCTGTCGATACTTTCCCGGTACGATGACCGTTCGCATCGCACCCTCTATCCTCAGCGCGGACTTCGGCCGGCTCGCCGAAGAGATCGCCATGTGCGAAGCCGCGGGAGCGGACTGGATCCACGTTGACGTCATGGACGGACACTTCGTGCCCAACCTGACCTTCGGTGCCAAGGTCATTGAGACAGTGCGCAAGCTCACGACACTCCCGCTCGACGTACATCTGATGGTGACGGACCCGCAGAAGTATTTCGACGCTTTCGCCCGGGCAGGAGCATCGCTCATGAGCATACACGTCGAAGCGGCTCCGCACCTGCACAGGCAACTATTCAGGATCAGGGAGCTTGGCTGCCAGGCCGGTGTCGTGCTCAACCCCGCTACCCCAGTCGCGGCAATCACGGAAGTCGCAGCCGACATTGATCTGCTGCTCGTGATGTCGGTCAACCCGGGATTCAGCGCGCAGGAGTTCATCCCTGCGTCAGTGGCCAAGGTGGCGCGCGCGCGACAGCTGCTCGATGAATGCGCAAGCCGCGCG
>JBPPMH010000092.1:0-8877 GCA_051305945.1 Gemmatimonadaceae bacterium | reverse complement strand
ATTCCACCACCGCCACCTCCACCGCCGCACGCCAGCACCATGCCGGCGACCATCGCTCGCAACGACCACGCACGAATTCTTGATCCCATGAGTTTCTCCCTGGGTGGTGTACCGGAGCAGGGTACGTCCGTGGGCCCGCGCCGGTCTTGTAAGGAGTGCCGGGCGTTGGACGTGAGTGACCTCGGGCGTATCGGCCGTTGCGCGGGCGCGGGTGATGCTGCGATGTTGGAAGCGTGAGCACCAACGGACCAGAACTGGATCGCGCGACGCGATACCGCTCGCGGATGCTGAGCGTGCCCGGCTTCTCGCTGTACCGGGGCGTGCATCCGCAGGGCACGGAACTGCCCAAGCACACCCACGACGACCCCACGCTGTGTTACGTGCTGCGCGGGCGCTTCACGGAATACGTCGGCGGGGAGGCGGTGGACTGTCTGCCGGATTCGCTCAAGGTCACCCCCGCGGGCGAGACGCACTGGAACAGGTTCGGCGCGAGCGAGACGCATGGCCTTCGCATAGACGTGGACCGAAAACGATTTGTCGATTCGCGCGCGATAAATCGGCTGCTGGACGAGCGCGTCCACGTGTCCGGCGCGCACGCGGGCAGCATCGTGAACAGGCTGCTCGCCGAGCTCGACGCTGGGGACGAATCCGCGGCGATCGCCGTCGAAGGGCTGCTGTTGGAGCTGCTCGCGACGCTGGCGCGGGACGTCGCGCCCGCGAGCGCGGCGGACATGCCACGCTGGCTGCGCGAGGCGGACGAGATGATTCGCGAGCTGTACTCCTCCAAGATCGCCCTCAGCGGCGTGGCGCGGGCCGTCGGCGTCGCGCCCGCGACGCTGGCAAGGAGCTACCGGTCCGCGTTCCGCATCACGGTTGGGGAGCGCATCCGCCAATTAAGGATCGAGCGCGCGGTGCGCGACCTGCTGGAGAGCGAGGAGCCGCTGTCGTCCGTCGCGCTCCGCGCGGGGTTCTATGACCAGAGCCACTTCACCAACCTTTTCCGGCGGCGCTTCGGCGTGACGCCGGCGCAGTACCGCCTCTCCGCCAACCGCAGGGTCAGCTAGAAGAGTTCAGCACCTCGCAGCGGGCGGCCCGGTGCCGCCCGCCGGTTACGGACGAACGGGCGCGAGCACGATCTTGTCGATCGTTCCGGTAGCGACGGAGTGGTAGGTGGGGCGCGCGCGCCGATAAATGTCGCGCGCCATCGTCGTACCCCACGGCGTCTTCATCATCTCCGTGTACAGCGGCGTCAGGAACTTGCGCCGTCCCTGCGACGTCAGGAATCGGGCGAGCGCGGGGAACGCGGGCTCGTACCGGTTTCTGATGGCGATGCGCAGCCACTCACCGAGTATCTCCGCGTTGCCGCTGGCCGACAGGCGGAACTGCGCGTCGAGCTCCGCCAGCCGGCTTGTGGGAACGGTGTCGGGGAGCGCGCGGAGAAAGTGCAGCCGCTCGTGCGTGGACCAGTCCGTGGTTCGCAGATCCGACGCGGGCGCGCCGCCGTTCCACCGCGTGACCTGACTGTCCACCGCCGTCAGCGCGGCGGACGTTACCGTGACCGCGCTCGCCGGAAGCCCGGGCCGGTTGATCCACGCGTCTAGATCCACCCGCGTGACCTCGCCGGGTGTGAGCAGGTTCCTTCGCAGATCCTCCACCAGCCATTCGGACGTCATCGGCTTGAACGCGTTGCGGTCGAAATAGCTGCGCAGCCATTGATCCAGCCGCTGGCGGCCGACCACCGACTCGATCGTCTGGAGCAATGACGAACCCTTCTCGTACGCGACGTTGGTCATCCCTTCGTCCGGATCACGACCCGCGAGGCTGAGCTGCAGGCGCGTATCCGCGCTGTCGAGGCCGGCCATCTCTTTATCGAGGTCCTGGCGTCCGAGCACTCGCAGCATGTCCGCGTAATCCTTCCCGCGCACTTCCTCCATGATCCGCGCTTCGATGTACGAGGTGAAGCCCTCGTTGATCCAGAAATCGTCCCACGTCGCGTTGGTGACGAGGTTGCCGGACCACGAATGCGCCAACTCGTGCGCCACGAGACTCACGAGCGAGCGGTCGCCCGCGAGGATCGTGGGCGTCGCGAACGTGAGCATCGGGTTCTCCATTCCGCCGAACGGGAAGGAGGGCGGCAGCACGAGGATGTCGTACCGGCCCCAGCGATACGAACCGTACAGCTTCTCGGCGGCCGTGACCATCGCGTCAACCTCGGAGAACTCCGTGGCCGCCTGCTCGACAACCGACGGCTCCGCGTACACGCCCGTGTTCGCCCCGATCGGGCGGAACGCGATATCGCCGACGGCCAGCGCGAACAGGTACGGCGGGATCGCGTGCTTCAACTGAAAGCGGAAGACCGAGAGACCGGCCGAATCAGTCTCGGCGGCGGCGCCGACGTTTTCCGCGCTCATGACAGCGCGCATTCCGGCCGGGACACGTATCGTCGCGTCGTACGTCTGGCGGATGCCCGGGCTGTCCTGGGTGGGCACCCAGGTGCGTGTGAGGATCGCCTGGCCCTGCGTAAACAGGAAGGGGAGCTTCTTGCCCGCGGTCTGCGCGGGCGAGAGCCACTGCACCGCCGCCGCGGTTGGCGCGGTCTCGTACTCGATGACGATCGTATCCGCTGTGGCCTGCGCCGCTGCGTCGCGCGGCGGGAGCGCGATCGCCAGCGGTGCGCCGAGGAATTCCTTGGCGGCGCCGATGCTGAAGCCGAGTGAGTCGCCGCCGGTGGTGGTGACGCGCTTGATCGTGAGGTCGCGGATGTCGAGGATCACGCTGTCAGCGTTACCGGTGCGAACGACGGCGAGGCGGGCGGTGCCGCGGAGGCGTTTTACCGTGAAGTCTGGCGTCAGGTCGAGCGAGACGTGCGTGACGCGAGCGGTGTCGGGCTGAGCGAATGAGTGCGGGTCATGCGGAAGCTGGCGCTGGCCGGAAGTGTCGGTCACCGTATCATCGGTAGTGGAGCAGGCAAGCACGGCGAGGGCGAGAAGCGCGGCGCGGTTCATTGCGGCTGTCGGTTGAGGTCAGGCCAATTGGCCCTGAATCATGCAGCGATCGTTCGAAGAGCGCGAGTCGAGTTGGGCACACTTTCAATGAAGCCTCCGCCGAGGAGCCTGCCGGAGGTGTCGTAGACTGCGAGGCTCTGGCCGGCGGTGATCGCGGCCACCGGCTCGTCGAGAGCGACTTCGATCTCGCCGGCGTCCACGCGCAGCAACTCGCCGGCAGCGAGGGGAGCGCGGTGCCGAACGCGAACCAGCACGCTCGTGCCTCCACCCGGTGGATCCGTGAGCCAGTTCACCTCGCGCGCGATCACGCCGCGCCCGAGCAACTCCTCGCGCGGGCCGACCACGACCGCTCGATCGCGCGGACGAATCGCCACGACATAGATCGGCTCGGCGAACCCGCCGGGCAATCCGCGTCTCTGCCCGATCGTGTACCGCGCGTATCCATCGTGCTCGCCGATCACGCGTCCCTCGCTCGTCACGATCGGACCCTTCGACAGCGCCGGCGCGTCGGCGGGCAGCCGCTCGCGCAGGATCTTCATGTAATCGCCGTCCGGTACGAAGCAGATCTCCTGGCTCTCCGGCTTGTCGGCGATCATCTCGAGACCGAGCTTGTGCGCCAGCGCGCGCGTCCCGGCCTTCGTCATCTCTCCGACCGGCAGTAGCATGCGCGACAGCACTGCGCGGTCGATCCCCCACATGAAGTAGGTCTGGTCCTTGTTCTCGTCCGCTCCACGGTGCAGCTCGCCGTCCACCATCCGCGCGTAGTGCCCGGTCGCGACATACCGCGCGTCAATCGCGTCGGCCTTCTTCACGAGGTCGCGGAACTTGGTGAACGTGTTGCACCGCACGCACGGGATCGGCGTGCGCCCGCGCGAGTACTCGTCCACGAAGTTGTCGATGACGTCGCTGCCGAAGCGGTCCTCGAGATTGATCACATAGTGCGGGATCCCGAGCTGCTCGCACACTCGCCGGGCGTCGTTCACCGAATCGAGCGAGCAGCACGGCCGGTCCGGCACGTCCGTGCCGTGGCAGAACAGCTTCATGGTCGCGCCGACCACGTCATAGCCCTGCTCGACGAGCATGGCGGCCGCCACGGACGAGTCCACGCCACCTGACATGGCGCAAAGGACTCTCGTTCCCTGGATCGGACGCGTGGAGGACATGCTGAAATCTATCGCGTCCGGCGGCACGGATCACAGCGCGGCGCCATCCGAATGCGCCAGCGGCCCGCTAGCTGGCGGTGGAGTCCGCCATTGACCGTGCTTTCGCGACGAGCGCGGGGAAAACTTCGGCCACCCGCCGCACGCAATCATCGGTGGTCAGACAGCCGAGGCTCATCCTGATGGCTGCGGATACGAGGTCCGGCCGCACGCCCATTGCCTTGAGCACGTGCGAGCCCGACACGCTGCCGCTCTGACACGCCGAGCCGCCTGAGGCGGCGACGCCCTTGAGGTCGAGCGCCATCAACAGCGATTCGCTGTCGGTGCCGGGAATCGAGATGCTGAGAATGTGCGGCGCGCGGTGCGCGTCGCGGCCGTGAACCACCGCGTCCGGCACGCGCTCGACGATCGCGCGCTCGAGCTCGTCGCGCAGCTTGCGCAGCCGCTCGTCTTCGCGCGCACTCTCGGCCACCATCAGCTCCGCCGCGCACGCGAGCCCGACGGCGGCGGCGACGTTCTCCGTGCCGGGCCGACGCCCGCGGTCCTGCGTCCCCCCGTGCATGATCGGATCGAGCGGCGTGCCACGCCGGATGAAAAGCGCGCCGATTCCCTTGGGCGCGCAGATCTTGTGGCCCGAGATGGACAGCACGTCGAACTGCTGCCTGGACGCATCAATCTCCACTTTGCCGAACGCCTGCACGGCGTCGGTGTGAAAGATCGCGCCGGCCGCTTTCACCAGCGCGGCGATCTCGGGCACGGGCTGAATGACGCCCGTCTCGTTGTTCACCCACATTACCGAGCACACGGCCACGTCGTCGCGCAGCGCAGCGCGCGCGGAATCGGTGCGCACTGTGCCGTCGCCCGATACTTCCAGCATCCGCACGTCGCCGCCTTCGGCTTCCACCTGGTGGATTGCGCCGAGCACCGCCTTGTGCTCGATCGGCGTGCTGACGCACGCGCCACGCCCTTTCTTGCGCAGCGCGCGCCAGATGCCGAGCACGGCCATGTTGTCGGCTTCGGTCCCGCCGGAAGTGAAGCAGATCTCGTCGGTCTTCGCTCCGAGGGTGCGGGCCACGCGCTCGCGCGCTTCGTCGAGCGCCGCGCGGGCCTCACGGCCCCAGCGGTGCGTGCTGGACGGGTTGCCGAACCGCGCCCCGAGAAACGGGCCCATCGCCGCGCGCACCTCCTCCCGTACTGGGGTGGTGGCGGCGTGGTCGAGGTAGATGGGCTCGGAGCCGTTCGCGGACATCGGTAAAACTTACCATGTTTGGGCGATTCCCACCCCCGCGGCCCCGCTTCGGCGGGCGCTTCTCTTATCCGCTGACGAACATCTCGCCGCGCGCTTCCCACAGCTTCGGGAAGAATCGCTGGCTGACGGTCTTCGCGAGATAGCGTGCGCCGAGTGTCCCGCCGGTGCCGCCGGTGCTCGGGCCGATCACGCGCTCGACGAGCTGCACGTGCTTGAACCGCCACTCGGCGAAGCCCTGCTCGTACTCGAGAAACCCCTCGGCGAGAAAGAAAAGCGTAGTCGGGCCGGGGCCGACGTACAGCTGTTTTACGTCCGTGCCTTCGTGCTCGATCAGCGCCAGCAATAGATCCTGCAGCGTCGGTTGATCGAGATACTTCTGGACCTGCGGCGGAATCGGGCCGTGCGCTTCTAGAGCGGCGATGAAGTGCGGCTCGCGCAGCCCCGACGCCGCCTCGATCGCGCGGAACTGCAAGCTCTGCGAACCGCTCGACGTTCCAAGAAAGCCGCGGAACTCGAGAAAGTGCTGCGGCGGGAGCAGCTCGAGCGACGAGAGCTGGCTCGACACTATGCGCATCATCACGTTGAGCCGCCCGACGTGCCAGAGCGCGAGCTGCGCGTCGAACTTCCGCATGGACGCGACCACCGCGTCGAGCTCGTGCAGGATGACTTTGAACCAGAGCTCGCTCGCCTGGTGCACGATGATGAACAACAGCTCGCCGGGGTGCACGGGCTGGGAGCGCGGCCGCTGCAGCGACAGGAGCTCGTCCAGCGCCAGGTACGACGGGTAGCTGACTTCGTCAGGCTTCGACTCGCTCAAAATGTGGACACCTCGAGCGCGCCGATGTCGTCGGCGCGCATGGTTTCGGTGGTGAAATACGGCTCACCGTAGCGGCAGCGGATCATGGACCCGTAATGGGCCGCGTGATGCCGCACGACGTCCAGCAGGGGATCGCCGTTGGGATACACCTCGCCCGCTTGCGTCACGCCTTCGAACTGCGACGAATAGCAGTGGATCGCGTCGAGCTTCCGTTCGAACTCGTCCGTTATGTCCACGACGAAAGTCGGCTTCGCGAAATCCTCGCGGTGCGTGACCGCGTGGATGATCTTGCGCGGACGATGCGCGGGCGTGCCCGGCTCGATCTTGGCGAGCCCCGCGACGAAGCACGCGTCGCGAATGAGCTGCGCGCTCACGGGATGGTCGGGATGCCGCCCGCCGAGCGCGGGCGCGATCACGATGGCGGGCTTGAACCGGCGGATGAGCACCGCGAGCCGCGCGCGCGTCTCGGGCGTATTGACGATGCCGGCGTCCGGCAGGCCGAGGTTCTCGCGCGCGGACAGGCCCATCACTTCCGCGGCCTTTGCCGCTTCCGCCGCGCGCGTCTCGGCCGAGCCGCGCGTGCCGAGCTCGCCGGCGGTGAGGTCGATCACTGCCGTGGTGCGGCCGAAGGAGCGGGCTTTGATGAGAGCTCCGGCGCAGGAGAGCTCGACATCGTCCCTGTGGGCGGCAATTGCTAGAATATCAACGGTCGTCACGGGGGCAATCTAAGTCAGACACACTTGCTCCCGGAATGCTCACGGCCTGGATTCCCCCACAACATTCTCGTAGCCAGAGAGCCTCACTCGTAGCGCAGCGCCTCGATCGGGTCTAACCTCGCAGCACGACGAGCCGGCAGCAACCCGAACACGATCCCGATCCCGACCGATACCGCCACCGCGATCACCGTAATCCCGATCGGCACGTTGGACTCGACCTTGAGTATCGCCGTCACCAGCTGCGCGAGTCCGAGCCCCATGAGGATCCCGATGGCGCCACCGATTCCGGTGAGCGTGGCCGCTTCGATCAGGAACTGCAGCATGATCTCCCGCCGCGTCGCGCCGATCGCCTTGCGCACACCGATCTCGCGCGTGCGGTTGGTAACCGACACCATCATGATCGCCATGACTCCGATGCCGCCGACGAGGAGCGCGACGCTCGACAGGACGATCATCACCAGAAAGAACGCGCCGGTGAGCTTGTTGAACACGTCGAGTATCTGGTCCTGGGTGATCAGGTCGAAAGAATTCGGTGTGCCCGGCCTCAGCGACCGCAGCTCGCGCATCGTCACTATCACTTCTTCCTGGATCTTCGCGACGTCGGCGCCGTCCCTGGGCTTGACGGAGATGAACAGCGCGTTCGTCTTGTCGTAGGTGAACTGCCGGTCGAGCATCCGGAACGGAATGATCGCTACGTTCTCCGAGCCGGGTGGCGCGAAGATGTTTCCCGGCGGATGGTAGATGCCTATCACCTCCGCGGGGCGGCCACTCAGGCGTACCGTGCGTCCGAGCGGATTGATCTGACCGAAGACCCTGGCCGCGTAATCTTCGTGCAGCACCACCACTGCCGAGCCCCGCGTCAGCTCGCTGCGCGCGAACCAACGCCCTGCCGTGAGCTCGCCGCCCTGGATCTCGGTGAAGCCGTCGTCCGCGCCTGTAATGACGCCAGGCTGCGTACGCACTCCCTGGAACTCGATCCGGCCGAACGCCTGCCCCCAGATCCCGGCGTAATGCACGCCTGGTATCTGCTTGATGCGCGTGGCCTCGCGCTCGGATATGTCCGGCCGGATCCGGATCCACGCCGGCAGCCGGTCGGGGTTGATCGGCGTCTGCGAGAACACCTTGATCACGTAGAACGTGGACGGCCCGGCGATCTCGATGGTCCGTGTGATCTGGTCGCCGATTCCCTTCACGATGGTCGCCATCGCCATCACCGTGCCCACGCCGATGACGACGCCGAGAATGGTGAGACTCGACCGCAGCTTGTTGGCCCGTAGCGTGTCGAACGCGATCGCGAAGTTGTCCACCACGAGATCGGCGAACCATCCCTGGCCCGCAGGGTCGTTCCGCTTCCTGCTCATTCGGCGCGCAGCGCCGTGATCGGATCCAGCTTCGCAGCGCGGGCCGCGGGATACACGCCGAAGATGATTCCGACGCCGGCGCCCAGCGTGAGCGACGCGATGACGGACCAGAGTGTCACGCGCGCCGGCAGGGGAGAGAGCGCGCTGATCGTCGCGGCCAGCGCCCAGCCGGTGAAGATCCCGCCCGCGCCGCCCAGCGTGGACAGCATGATGGACTCGGCGAGAAACTGGCGGCGGATGTCACGCGAGCGCGCTCCGGACGACTTGCGGATGCCGATCTCGCGGGTACGCTCGTTCACCGCCACGAGCATGATGTTCATGATGACGATCCCGCCGACGACCACGCCGATCGTCACGAGCGCGGGCACGACCGCGAACAGCACGCGCGTGAGATTCTGCCAGAAGGACACGAGCGCGTCGCTGGTCTCGACGTTGAAGTCGTTCCCCTCGCCCGGACGCAGCCGGTGCGCGACCCGCATCGCCGCTTCGGCGCGCTGCATTGCGGGTCGCACCATATCCGGCGTCGCCATCTTTACGGATATGGTGGTCGTGAGCCGGCGGCCATAGAT
>JBPPMH010000091.1:0-3350 GCA_051305945.1 Gemmatimonadaceae bacterium | reverse complement strand
TCTACGTGGTAGTTAGCCCTCGGTCGGGTCTACCTCGCCGCCCGCGGCTTCCCAAGCCCGCCAGCCCCCAGCCATCGACGCCACGTTCCGGTACCCCATTTTCCGCAGAGAGTCTGCCGCCAGCGCCGATCGGAATCCGCCCCCGCAATACAGCACGATCTCCGCGTCGGCATCCGGAATTTTCTGCTCGATGTCGCGCTCGATCACGCCCTTGCCGATGTGCACCGCGCCGCGGGCATGGCCCGCCTCCCACTCCCGGTCCTCACGCACGTCGACCAGAATGGCGCCCTGTGTCGTCCGCCGCTGCGTTTCGGCCACGTCCAACTCGCGCACGGCCGGGAGCACGCTCTCGACGAGCTTGAGAAAACCGGGAGAATGCTCAACGGTCGCCATCAGGACGCGCGGATGTAGGTAAATCCCTTCTCCTGAGCCCGGCTGATCGCCACCACCAGCCCCGGCACCAGTATCCCACCCGGAAGGACCGAGCTCTTGAGATCATTGTACACATCGGCTTCGACCAGCGAGCGAGCCCGCGCGATCGAGCGGGCGGTGAGGGTCAACGCCATGTTGCACACGAGCAGAACGACGCCGCGGCCCATCGCCGTATCTATGGAATACGGGCCGCCAACGGCAAAGACATTCCGCTTCGCCGGCTCTTTCGTGATCGGGTCGTTCACGTTGATGCGCCTGCCCAGCTCGTACCGATCCCAGGCGCCGTCGTTCAGCGCGATCGGCAGCGCGGCGCCGTGCACGCCGACAACCGCGGAGACATGATCGCGCTGCGCGCCGTACGCCGAGCCGTACACGTCCAGATAGTTCATCGCCATGAGCATCGGCGCTCCATCTCCCGGCGACGTCGCATGGAATAGCGCCCGGTGCTCACCGCGGGCGAGCTGCATCCAGGCGTCGTGATCGGGGTCGGTGAGCGCCGCGGAGACCTGCTGCGCGGCGACCGGCGCCGAGATTCCGGCGATCGCCGCGAGCCCACCGGAGAGCTGCGCGAGAAAATGGCGGCGTGCGCCGGGCCTCGAATTCTGCTCTATCATGTGTGGCTCCGCGATTGTTGGTGGCTGCCTGAAATTAATTCTGTTCCGCGCCCTGCTGCCGCTTCCGGGCGGTCGCCCGAGTTTCATACGCCACGTCCGGAGGCGGATCTCCCTTCGGCCAGTCCATCTCCTTCCCCGGAAAATCCGGCCGTGGCCGCGAATTGATGTACGCCGCGACGTCGAACGCCTCCTGATCGGTCAGCGTCCCGGGCGCGTCGAACGGCATCGCGACGCGAACGAACGCGGCCGCGGTCCGAAGGCGCGCCATTCCCGCGCCGATGTTGTACGATCCGTCACCCCAGACGGGCGGACCGATGCCGCCCTCACCGTTCACGCCGTGACAGCGTGCGCACGTAGCCAGGTAGATCGCCGCGCCGCGGACGGTGTCGCCGGGCAGCGGTTCCAGCGGCGGCAACCCCTGCCCCGCCGCCCTCGCGCCCGTCGGCATCCCCCACGAGAGAAACGCGAGATACGCGATCATGTCGCGCAGCACCGGACTGTCGTGCGGCAGCGCCTTGCCGTTCATGCTCCGCTCGAAGCAGTCGTTGATGCGATCCTCGATGATCTGGATTCCGCCGATGCGCGAGCGGTACTGCGGAAACTGGCCATACACACCCATCCAGGGCATCACGTTCGGCCGGGTCCCGTTGTCGGAATGGCAGTTCGTGCAGGCGAGCCGGTTGCCGACGTGCTCCGGCAGGCTGTCGCGCGTCGCCGCGAGAGTGGCGCGACCGCGGCGGATGGAGACTCCCAGCGGCCCATCCGGGATCAGCGAGTCGTGCGGCGCGGTGGCCGCAACCGGCCGCGGCGCTTCCGGAGTGTCCGCCGGGCGGTCGCACGCTGCGACCGCGATCAGTGACACACACGCCGCCAGCCGCGCGAGGGCCAGGCAGCTCCGGCTGGAACGAGTCAACGGCGCCATGCGGGATATCTTAAGACGAGGTGAGAAACGCGAATCCCTGCACAAGATGCAGTACGCGGATGGTTTTTTCCAATAGCAGAGGCATCCATGACGGCCAAAATCGATATCCCCGAGCTGGCCGGGATCAGCTCCTATCGCGACGCGGGCAACATCGGCTACTCGGTCGACGAGAACGTCCGCCGCCTGCTGCGCTTCCAATGGGCCGAGCTGACCATCGCGCGCATCCTCGTCGCCCACTTGCCCGCCACGCCGGAATGGGAAGTCAAGTGCGCGCTCGCGCTCCATCAGTGGGAGTGCACGACGCACGCCGACGCGTTGCGCGCGCGCATCGCCGAGATGCGGAGCCCGGTGCCGCCGCTCGACAAGGCTCCGGACGACGCGCTCGCCGCTTTCTTCGAGGAGCTGAAGCGGAGCCGCGGCACGGTCGAGCTCGTCGCGGGCGTGTACGGCGTCGCGTTCCCGGCGCTGTGGGCCGCGTACCGCTCGCACCTCGACGAGACCAACCATCTCGTGGATCATCCCACCGTGCGCCTGCTGCGGACCGCCATTCCCGAGACCGAGAGCGCGATCGCATGGGGCGACCACTGCGTGGCGGCGCTAGTCAAGGACGATCCCAAAGCCGGCGCGCTGGCTGACCACTGGCGCGAGCATCTCGTCGCTTACCTACTGGGCCCGCGCGGCATCGCCGGTGCCAGCGAGCCCGGCGCGAGCGAGCCCGGTGAGCTTCCGCCGCCGCGCGGGGCCGAGCCGTTCCAGCCCGACATGCATCCGCGGCGCGACGAGCGATTCGGCGGCGCGTACAACTTCAACTTCCCGCCGCATGTCGTGTACAACGCGGACGGCGTGCCGGACGACGAAAGAAATCTCGCGCTGCTGTGCAAGCGCACACTGGAGATGGACGTACCGGAGATGATGGCCTCGTTCATGACGGAGCGCGAGGACCTGCCGTGGGAGCTCCAGGTGGATTACTCCCGCCAGCTGTGGGACGAGGCGCGCCACGCGATGATGGGCACCGTCGCGCTGCAGGCGCGCGGCGTGGACTGGAAGGCGCTCCCTCTCAACGTCGGCTTCTCGCTCCGGCTCAACCTGCACGCCACGCCGCTCGAGCGGCAGATTATCCTGTACGGGATCGAGCAGTCACTCATGCCGGCGGAGGTCGGCAAGCGCTCGGAGTACAAGACCGCGCGCGCGTCCGGCGACGAGCTCTCCGCCCACTTCCACGACTACGACTGGGCGGACGAAGTGCTGCACGCGCGGATCGGCCGCCGCGCGATGAAGCACGAAGGGATCTCCCGCGAGGAAGCGCTGGACAGGGCGCAGCAGATCCACGACAAGACCTGGGCCGCGCTCGACGCCTACCGCGATCGCGACCCGCAGGCCGA
>JBPPMH010000090.1:0-22373 GCA_051305945.1 Gemmatimonadaceae bacterium | reverse complement strand
GGCGCGTTCGTCGTCGCCGGCGAGATACAACAGGTGGGCAAAGTTCCCGCGAGAAAGGGCGCCCGGGTTGCTTCGCACGGGACTGTCCGCGCCGGCGATGGCGTTTCGGGCCAGTCGGGTTGCGGCCGCCGTGCGCCCGTGTCCGCGGAGTTCTTCGAGCACGGTGTTCAATCGCCAGAGAGCATACGGGTCGCCGCCGCCGATTCGCGGCGGGAGACGAGTGAGCAGCTCGTCCACGCGACCCAGCGCCGCCAGCGCCCACAGCTCCTGGGTCTCGAGCCAGCGGGCGTCCGGCTGCGCTGCGAGTCCGCGGCGGGAGTCCTCCAGAGCTGCCGCGTGATTGCCGAGCGCGTGCTGCACTTCCGTGCGCAGCGTCCAGTAGCCGCCCCATCCTTTGAGCCAGCCGCGATCCGGGTCCATGCGCAGAAGCACGCTGAGCGCTTCGCGCCAGCGGCCCGTCTGAAACGCGCTCCGCGCCAACTTCGACAGCCATTCCGAATCCGGCGACAGCTCCACCAGCTGTCGCGACGCCTGATACTGCGCCTCGAGATCACCGGCGAGACCTGCCGACAGATGATCGAGCACCGCTCTGTTCCACGGCGACAGCGACCGCTCATCCAGCGCTCGTACGATCTCGCGCGCCGCGTCTCCGTTGCTGGCGTTCATGTGGGCGTACGCCGCCCATAACAGCGGAAGGATGAACGTCGAATCGATCGCGGCAGCGGCCGTGAATTTCGCGGCCGCCGCGGAAAACAACGGCACGCGGTCCGGCGTGTCGAAGCGATTCGTGCCGCGCATAAACATCCCCATACCATCGGAGAAGAGACGGTACGCCTCGATATTCGACGGCTGGCTTCCCGGATCCGGCCATGATTCGAGCCGGTCGTCGAAGAGTGTCGCGAGCGCCCCGAGAGTTCGCCGTTGCAGCTCTTCCACAGCGTCAGCGGGTCGCGCTACCGATCCGCGCACCTCATCGATGGCGCGAAGCAGCTCGCCGGTGCGCACGTCCAGCGCTTGTGTCTGAACCGTGAGCGAATCACCCGTGCGATAATAGGCGCCGGTTATCAGGATGCCCGCCCCCACGCGTTGCGCGAGCTGCCGATTCGCCGTGGGGACAGCGACTTCAGGTGCCGAGCCCTCCGCCAGGTGCGGCGTCTCCTGCACGACTGTGGAGAACGGCACGACTCGCGCGATGCCGCTGCGCGCCAACCCCTGCGTGATCCAGTCCGCCGCCATGTAACTCAGGGGATCGAGCGCGCGGTCGCCGGTACGATTCTCGAATGCGGCGACGAGCACTCGGCGGGAATCGAGCGGTGTCGCTCGATCATCGGTACCGGGCCGCGTGAGGCGCCCGGCCGCGAACACAGCCGCGCCTACGGCGATGACCAGTGCAAGCGCAACAGCGATTACACGGGAGCGCGTGCGCCAGCCTGCTGCACGGACGGGCGCCGCGACTACCTCGTGGGCTGCCGGCGCTTCGTGTGCTGCGGGCGCTTCATGTGTTGCCGGCGCTTCGTGTGCTGCCGGCGCTTCGTGTGCGGCAGCAAAATCGCCGTGCCGGATCTGCTGCGAGAGGGCGTCCAGCTCCCTGGAAGGTGCGAGTGCCAGCTCCGCCTCGAGCAGTTTTTGAAAGCGCTCGTATTCCCGTAGAGCGCCGGCGCGATCACCGAGCGCAGCAAGGAGTCGCACAAGTTGAAACACCGCCGGCTCGTCGTAGGGCGACCACGACACGGCGCGACGCAGCAACTCTACCGCGGCGACGCCGTTGCCGCTCCGCTCTTCTTCCCCGGCAAGCACCAGTGCGGCAGTCAAAGCTTTCGCGCGGAGCCGTTCGCGCTCCGCGTCCAGCCACCGTTCGAACTCTATGCAATCGTCGAGCTGGAAGCCGGGCAGCAGGTCGCCGCCGTACAGCGACAGTGCGCGCCGCCGGTCGCCCGCCGCGAGCGCCGCCTCGAATTCGGCCGCGTCGCACCAGACTTCTCCGGGATCGATCCTGATTTCCTCGCCTGTCCCAAGGACGGCGGCTTCTCCCAAACTGCGGCGGAGATTGAAGACAGCCTGATTCAGCGAGTTGCGCGCGCGCTCTTCCGTCGAGTTCGGCCAGAAGAGGAGCAGCAGTGTCTCGCGGTTGTGCGGCCCGCGAGGGGTAGCTGCCGCGAGATATGCCAGCAGGGCCGTTCGCTTCGGCTGTGCCAGGATCGCTGCAACAGACTGCCCAGGCGAGGTATCGCGCAGGTCGAGTGTGCCGAGTATGCGCAGTTTGATCATCTCACATCCGCTACGAGTGGCAGCCGTAAGCCCGCTTAATCGCGAAATAAGCGGCCGGTAAGCGGGTCGCGCCAGATTCGCCCTCGACGAACCGGAATGACCCGGTCGCGAGCCAATCGGCAGGAGGTTTCAAATGCAGCGCAAATTCGGCAAACCATTCGTACCGGCGGCCACCGTCGCCCTTCTCCTTCTGGTCATCGCCGGCTGTAGTGAGCCGGTGGGGCCGGACACGACCGCCCCAGCGGCCAGCATTCACGCCAAAGGTGGAAACAGCGGCGGCGGCTCAGGCAGCGGCTCAGGCGCATACGTCATTCAGGGTGATCTCGTACTCACCGACGCGAACGCTCCTGCCCTGACCAGCACCTGCCCCACGCCCCACGGCTTTTCAGGCAGCGGATGGGCGCTCGTGTATGGGAAGACGGGCTGCCTGCTGGCGCCGACGGTTTGGACCAGCACGGACCCGACGCTCGCGGAGTACAAGGTGGCCGACGACGTCGTGCTCGGCGTGCAGATGGAAAAGGGAAAGAACGGGCGCATAACGCATGTGCGGCTCAACGGCCAGGACGTGGACGGCGAGGCGGGAATCTGGCATACCACCTATTGGATCCCGGTCGCACAGCCCGTCGTTCCCACTACAGCCGGTTTCACTTTGCGCGTGCACGCCCGGGATATCCCGGTGTGGCGTACCGATAGCCACCTCGCCCGCGGCAGCAACCCGGTTCAGGTGATCGGTTTGATCAGCATCGGCGACATCGTGTACCCCGCTCAGTAGGGTGACTGTCGGAATCGGGGCAAGGGGGATCGGGTGCGGCTCGCCACGGAGCAGACTGGATGTCACGTATTGACGTCTACGCTCCTGGCGGGCGGTACCGGATCGACTTCGCCTTTCGCAGAGCCTCCGTCCGCTCCTCGACGATCATGCGCGCCCACGATTTGTTTGCCAGCGAACGCGATAATCAGTCACTTGTCATGATGAACAGCGGCGCGCCGTCGAACTCGTAGATCGGCCGCAGGCGCTCGGTGTTGTAGTACTTCTTCACGTCCACGACCTTCTTGTCCGACGTCACGCTGGTGATGGGAACGCTGTCGTAAAAGCCCTTGTGGACGCTGACCAGCCGGCCGAACTGCTTCTTCAGGATCAGATCCAGCGCGAGGTTGCCGAACGCCATCGGTACGATGGAGTCGAGCGCGTCGGGATCGCCCGAGCGGACCAGGTAGCCGAGCCGCTGGCTGACGACGTCTATCCGGCGGCCGTTGTTGTATCTGGGTGAATACTCCTTCAGCGCCGACGCGACTTTGTCGCCGATGCCGCCGAGCTTGCGGTGGCCGAACATGTCGGTCTCCTCGCTCTCGAAGCTCATGCCTTCTTGCGACGTGAGTCGCGCCCCTTCCGACACCAGCACCACCGAGTACTTGCTGGGATTTCTGTTGTGATCCAGCGTCATCAACTCGGTGAGATGCTCAAAGTCCACCGGGTGCTCCGGAATGACGCAGCGATCGGCCGCGCCGGCCATCGTCGGCAGCAGCGACGTGAAGCCCGCATACCTGCCGAACACCTCGATCACGAGAAAGCGCTCGTGCGACCCGGCCGACGTGCGCAGCCGGTGCGTGAGCTCGATCGTGCGGGTGACGCAGGTGCTGAAGCCGATGCAGTAGTCGGTGCCGTACACGTCGTTGTCCATCGTCTTCGGGATGGCGACCACGTGCACGCCCTCATCGTGCAGGCGCTTCGCGTAGCTGAGCGTGTCGTCCCCTCCGATCGGGATCAGCACGTCCACGCCGATGTGCTCGAGGTTGCGAAGCACGTCCCTGGTGACGTCGTTGACGGGCTCGTCGTAGCCGGTGAGGTGCACCGGCACGCGCTCGCGCGGGAGGTGGCTCGGCCGCGTGCGCGAAGTGTGCAGGAAGGTGCCGCCGGTGCGGCCCGCGCGGTTCACGATGGCTTCCGACAGCTCCTGCACGTTGGCGGAGTTGTCGGCGCCTTTCGCCGGATCGTAGTCCACGAGTCCCGCCCAGCCGCGGCGTACGCCGACAACGCGGTGGCCTTCGCGGAGCGCGCGGATGGTTATCGCGCGGATAGCCGGGTTGAGGCCCGGGACATCGCCGCCGCCGGTGAGAATCGCGATGGTTCGTACGTCGGTTGCCATGGACCTTAAGCTAGTCTGGGATGCGCCGCACCAGATCGCTGGCCGGATCCGGGCCGCGGCGTAAGTCAATCACCGCGGACGCGCCCAGCCGCAGCATCGGGCCCGCGGGGGTAAAGCTCAGCGCACCCGGCGCGGGGTGGAGATACAGCCCACCGGCTTCGATCGTGTCTATGGCCACGACATGGGCGAGGTCGCCGACGTCACGCACGCGGCCGCCCGTCCGCGCGACGGCGTCGTCGTAGTTGATCGCGAGGTCCGCCTGCATCGATGGCCTGCCGGGCAGAACGAGGTGGCCGCCGCGAACCAGCAGGTCGAATGCGCCGCCTTCGTTGAACGGCAGTCGCTCGTACGCGCCGGCGTCCGCCGTCTCGTATCCGCGCGTCGCGATCGCGTCCAGCGCCAGCAGGATGCCGGCGAAGTTCAGCGCTCGCAGCCGCTGCTTCTCCGGATCGGCCGGCAGCGCGCCGCTCTCGATGAGCACGGTGCTCGTGCCCCATTGCTGCATCAGATCGCCGAACGCGCGCGGGTTGTACTCGTCGTCGTACTTGGCGACACGTCCGGGAATCTCGTACGCAAACACCGTCGCGAGAGTGGCCGCGACCAGCCGGGCACGCAGGCGGACTTCGTTGTAGCTCTTCCCTTCATCGTACGCCGGGGGCAGCAGCGCGATTCCGGATGTAAGGCCATCTTCGCCGGCGCGCGTCCGGGCATTCTGATCGTGCAGATTGAACCCGAACCGTGGCTGCACGGAGTCGCGCAGCGCTTTGAGCGCGCGGGCTTCCGGCGTCGCCAGGCGGCGGGCATCGCGATTGACGTCTATACCGACCGCGTTCTGCCGCTGAAAGAGCTCGGCGCCATCGGGGTTGAGCATCGGCACGAAGACCAGCGTCAGCTCCCGCAGCAGCCGCTGGCGCAGCGGTGACGCATCCGCCTCGGACAGGAAACGAAAGATGTCCGCGAGCGCCATCGTAGCGGTGGACTCGTCGCCGTGCATCTGCGACCATAGCAGCACGCGCGTGGGGCCGGTGCCGTACGTCACGGCGCGGATGTCGCGGCCGAGCATGGATTGCCCGATGATTTCCACGCGGGCGTCCGGAGACATGATGGACCCGTCCACCGCGGTCCAGAACTCCTGATGCGTGAACCGCCGCGTGGAAATCGCCGGATTGCGATAGCGATCGGCGTCCGCGAGAACGTCGCGAAACGCGTCGCGCGTGCAGCAGGGGGGAGCGTCGGTCGTTGCTGGCGCGCGCTGGATCGTCGCGCAGCCGCCGATCATCAGGATTGAGCCAGCAACAAGGAGACGCTTTGCCATGGACACTAAGCTAGCGGAGCCGGGTCGTCTGGCAGAGAGCCCTAACAATTGCGGAGGCGCGCAACCATGTTGAACGGATGAGGTATCTGCCCACGGTTCTGGCTGTCGGTGCGCTGGCGACGACCGCGCTGACCATGGAACCCACGCGGCCTCCGAACGCCGGCTCACGCCTATGCACTCTGGCCCCGGGCCGTACGCTCGCACTCGTGCGCGTCGAGCAGGACACCACGCTTCCGTTCGCCCCTGTCGACGTCCGGCCGATGACCGGGTCCGGCGTCCGCGCCGGCCCGGGGGATTCGCTGGTGGCGATCGAGGGAACGCCGATGCCAGCGGCTCGCGTGCGGCTACTGCAGGTGGACTCGACCACCCGCGAGATCCTGGCGGCGAACGGGATCACCGACAGCCAGCCAGTCGCCTTCATCCGCGCGGCGCCGTATCGCGCCGATTGTCGAACGATTCGGTGGACCGGCTCGGTGCCATTCGTCGAGCGCGGCGAGGTCGGCTACATCCGCGCCACGCTCGCGCGCCGCGAGCGCTGGATCGACGGAGTTCCGTTGATCGTCATCCCGGACGTGTGGAATTATCCCTATCCGCGACGGCGCGGTCTCGCCTTCGGCGTCCCGCCGGATGCACCGCTCGCGCCGGCGGATGCGATGTTCAGCATCAACGCGACGCTGGAGATGCCGCAGCCGACGACCGCGGCAGCCGGTGCGGCCGCGGACAGCGTGAGACGGATTCGCGCGATGGCCTGGGCACGCGCCAACCCGGTTGCCGCCGAGCTGGAGCCCGTGCGCGCGCAGGTGCGACGAGCCGTGCTCGCAACGGACTGGCGGACCGCGTCGCGGACTCCCAGCCGGCTCCGCGGGAGCTATCGGGTGGACATGGAGCTGGGCGGCGAGCGGACCACCTGGTTTTTCCGCACTCATGATCTCCCGGGATACAGCTGGCGCGGCGCCGACTCGCTCGCGACCACGGCCGAGCTGCTCGCATCGCCTCACGTTGTGGGTTATCGGCTCGTCGGCTTCGCCGCCGGCTCACGCGATTCACTGGTGAGCACGATGCCGGGCAGCGCTCAGTATGCTCAGTGGCCGCCACTAGTGTGGCTCACGACGAACGACCGGCCCACCGCGCCGGGTAACGACACGCGGCGCGCGCTTTACGGCGAGCTCGAGTTCCTCCTGGCGGCGGCTCCGGAGGCGCTATGGGACGATCTCGAGGCGCTCGTTCCGCCACTGAGCGCAACCGACAGCCTGCTCATGGCACGATTGAACCGGCCGATCGTGCGGGGAAGGAAGCAGCCGCGGATTCCAATGACGGTTCGCCTGGATGGGAGCGGCGGGATTCGCGCGGACACCACGCTCTCCGTCAATGGACGCGCGCTGCGCGTGATTATCGCGCGCATGGACACGGTGTCGATCAACCCTCGCCCGGCGCCTCGGCCATCCCCGGAATGAGATTGGGAGGAACAGAAAGTGGCTGACAACGATCAGGTCCATCACGAGATCAATTACATCGAGTTCGAAATCACCGACATGGTCCAATCGAAACGCTTCTATGAATCGGCGTTCGACTGGAAGTTCAACGACTACGGGCCGGACTACGCCGGGATTCAGAGAGGACGGGGTGGCGAGGCCGGCGGGCTGCGATTGAAATCGGAGGCAGCGACGGCCGGTCCGCTGGTCATCCTGTACTCCAACGATCTCGAAGCGACCATTGCCAGGGTTCGTGCAGCCGGTGGGGAGATTACACAGGAGCCGTTCGACTTTCCCGGTGGCCGCCGGTTCCACTTCAAGGACCCGAGCGGCAACGAGCTCGCGGTTTGGTCTGACAAGTGACCTCCGAATAGCCCACCGCCGGCGCGGGACTATAACGCCGGCGAAGGCAGCACTCCCCGTACGAGAAATTGCGTGCGCGGAAACGTGTACGTGTCGCGCTTGACGTAGCCACCGGGCACGACCTCGACCCGCTCGCGCGACGCGAAACAGAACCAGGTCTCGAATGACTTCGGCTTCGCGGAACCGAACGCCGACGGCGCGAACACCGCGACGTTGACGCCGCCTTCGATATCGCGCGCCGACGGATACTTGAAAGCCTCGACACCCGCGCTCCGCATCGCGGTGCCCAGCGCCTGGGCCGAGGCGTAGCTCGTGGGCGAAGCGATGGCGCGGCGGTGCGCGTCGAACGGCGGGGCGGTGAGATCGATGCCTCGCGCGGTGCGCACGGATGCAGTGAACGCGGTGAGCGCGGTCTCCACGGTGCCAAGATCCGCTCTGGTGCCCTCGAGAAACAGCAGCCTGTAGTACGCGACCTCGGCGAACGCGGCGCGCTGCTCCAGCGAGCCGTACCAGATCCCGCGCTCCCGCCGGGGGCCGAAGCGCGAGCCGTGCGGCAGCGGCGGATACCGGAACGGCGTGAACAGCAGGTAGTGCAGCTTGCCGCCCGTACGGTCGGGCGGCTTCACTCCGTCAATCAGCTCCTCGAGCAGCGCCTGCTCCTCGGCGGAGTCCACGAGCTTGCGGGTCGAGACTTGATGCTGCGCTTCCACCACTCGCCAGGGCGAGAGGCGGAGCGGGCGCAGCTCAGAGTCGCCCGCGCATCGCGTCCAGATACTGGATGACATCTACGAGTCCCTCGACGGTGCGGATGCGGTCGGCGGGGACTCCGCCGAGGTGGTTGTTGTCGGCGTGCAGCCACGCTTTCGCTTTTTCTTCGTCGCCGCCGACGAGGGCGTCGAGCGAGCGGTATAGCCGGAGGAAGAGGAGGGCGAGCTCGCCTTCCTTCTGCGCGGGATCGAGCGTGCGTCCGCTGCGCAGGCGGGAGACGGACGCTTCGCTGGTGCCGATGATCGTGGCGAGATGGCGGGCGCGGAGGTCGAGCCGGACGGCCGCGGCGAGCACGGCCTTCGTGAGGACAGCGGACGGCCCGAGCGCTGGGGGCGGGTGGAGAACGAGTGGACGCGGCATTGCAACCACAAGAATATACTACAGAACTTGCAAATGCAAGACAACTGCCCATGTCAGAATGCCCATCAGCCGCGTTCGGCTGCTGGCTGCCGACTGCCCTACCCTGAATGCGCTCCGGTCATGCGAATCAGCGCGACTCTCCCACGCCCGGCTGATACAGCGAACGGATCCGCTGCGCGCGGAACACGTAGCCCGTGGTTCCAGTGAGCTTCCACACCAGAGTTCCAACCGCGTCGTATTCCTCCACGCCGCCGCCGTTGCCGAACGACACCAGCGTGTGCCCGCCGGTTAGCGGCTGCGTGTTCCCGCCGATCTGCGCGACGAGCTTCGCGGCGGACGTGTAGGACGCGCTCAGGGTGGCCGATCGCGTCGCTTCGTCGAACGTGTAATGCTCGACTCGGCTTCCGCCCGGTTCTCCCAGATTGTCGAGCAGCAGCAGGCGGCCATCGCCGTCGGCGCGAACTCCGTGTTGCCGCGCAAACGGCGGCAGGGGTACGTTGCCGAAGGTGAACTGGTTGCGCCGGCCGCCCATGCGCCAGACGACTTCGCCGGTACGCGTGTCGATCTTGATGACCTCGCTGAGGTTGCGGAAGGAGACGAGCAGATTTCCCTGCCGGTCCAGGTCGATCGCATTGCCGTGCGTCCAGTTGATGCTCGAACCGGTGAGGTCGGAAGGCTCGAGCGCGCTTAGCTCGACGGCCAGATGGTCGAACGGACTCCAGCTGAACAGGACTTCGCCTGTCGCCCCGCGATGCTGCACGCCGGTGCCAAGCACGCGCGCGGCGGCCGAGCTACCCTGCGCCGAGAGATCGACCGTGCGGATCTCGTCGCACAGCAGCCAGTATGATCCGTCCGGCTGGGCGACCATGTCGTGCAGCCGCGGCTGCAAGCCACCCGCGCAGCCGAGCGTTCGCGTCACCGTGCCCGCCGGATCGATCTCGACCCACGCTCCGATTTCGCCTGCCGGTGCGGGCGGACGCGCGACGTAGCGGCCGTTCGGCTGCGGCTGAAAGTTCAGGCCCGGGCCGACGGCGAAGCGGTGATACCAGACGACGCGGCCGGTATTGTCGATCACCAGGCCGTAGCTTCCCGCGGCAAACACGACGAACCCCGGTGCGGGCGCGGCGCCGCCGGCGGCATACGCGGGCAGATCCGCGGGCAACGCGCCCGTCTCGAATGCGAGCAGCTCGCCCTCGGTCGCGCCGCAGCCGTTGAATGCGACTACTCGCGCGTGATAAGGCTTCAGCGGGAAGAGGCCGAGCACCGGGACCAGCGCCGCTCCGTCGCGCACGCTCGACGGCGGTGTGACGCCGTCGAGCTGTCCATCGGGATCACCGAATCGCACGGCAACGCTGTCGGCCCCCGCCACGACCGTCGTGACGAACACGCTCAGTACGTTCGTCTCGTTCTTCGCGACCGCGCTGTGCGAGACGACGGGCGCCGAGCACGGCACCGGATCGTACAGGGCATCGGAGGCGCACGCGTTGGCGCTCGCGGCGAGCGCCGCGCCGAGCGCCAGCCTACGGCCGCCAGGCTGGATCATTTCCACGCTGGACCGTGAGCTGAGTCGCGTTCGATCCATCGGAATCGCTGGTGAAGAGGTACCCGCCGCGCTCGAACACCAGCTTCGCTCCATCGCGCGACCAGGCGGGCTTTGACCCCGTCGTGATGGTCGTGATTGCTCCGCCCGTTGCGGCGATTACAGCGAGCTCCGGGGCTGCTGCGCCATAGATCGTGAAGGCGATGGCGCCGCCGTCGGGTCTCCATGCGGGATCCATCTGCAGGTCGGTATCGGACGTGAGCCGGATCAGGCCGCTGCCGTCGGTGTTGATGACGCAGATGTCGGCGTTGTCAGGTTCAATCATGCAGGAGAACGCCAGTCGCTGACCGTCCGGCGACCAGGCCGGGTGTTGGGCGTCCAGCACTGACGGCACGACTATCCGGACTGCGGTGCCGCCGGGTGACGCACCGAGGGGCAGGACGTAGAGGCTGGACGTCTCTCCAGAGGAGGAGCGGGTGAACGCGATTGCGTCGCCGCTGGGCGACCAAGCGGGGTTTCGACCGTACTCGCCGCCGGAGGGGATCTCGAACTGGCGCATCTCCGGATCTACGATCATGAGCCCACCGGTGCAGAAATCGCTGTAGTAGTAGTCGAGCCCGCATTCAGTGGTTGAGAAGATCAATTTGATGCCGTCCGGCGCCCACGCCGGCGAATGGCCGGCTGCCACCTCGTACGCGCCTGTCCCGTCCGGTCTCACCAGGCCGATGCTGAACGTTTGTGGCTGCGTCGCGGAGAGGATCGTGTACGCGATGCTCTCCAACCGGAGCGGTTGGCGGCAGCTGATCTCGAATTCCACGGGTGTCACGGCTCGATTCGCGACGATGACCGTGACGGATTGCGCGCTCGTCACGGTGCAGTTCTGGGTTTGGACCGAGAGCGTGACGGCGTGGGGGCCGGGTGCGAGCCGGCCGACTACCATCGCTCCGTTTATGGGGATGTCTTCGCGAGGAAGGTTATCTATCAGCAGCAGATGGTTACTGGGGAAGTGGGAGCCCGTAGTGCGCGTCCTGACTTCCACACCCGTGGTCTCGCATTCGACCCGGAACAAGGCTTCAGCCACACCGCCCGCGGATAGGGCCACCGACAGCGGGTTGGCGCTGGTGACAGTGCAGTTCGGCGCGACGCCCTCGAGGAGGACGGAGTGCGTTCCGGCCGGAAAATCGAACGAGCTGATCCCGATCACGCCGACCGGCCGACGAAATCCGTTCGCGCCGACGACGACATCGTAGCCGTTGTCATCGGGATCTCCCCCCGTCGCCACGACCCAAACGTTCATCCGGCCGGGCTGCGTTACGATCGGGTCGATCGGCGATTTCGCGTCGCCACAGCCACCGCCGGACAGCAAGAAGAGGCCAGCCGTGATCATCGATCGCCGTGGATGGAAAGCGCTGTTCATCGTTGCTCCTTGGGGTCAACGGGCCGAATGCTTGAGAGTGCCGGGGCCCGGCTGTAACGTCTACGTGCGACGGGTTCCGCCGAACTTTGTGACGAGGCCTGCTCGACTCATATCACACCGGGACGGCGGAATGGGGGCCATTGCGAACGGATCGGCGTCGTCCGGACCGGCCACCATCACGGGGTTGCTGCAGGCGGTTCAACGCGGCGAGCGCGCCGCCCTCGACGCGCTGTTCCCGCTCGTGTACGACGAGCTATGCCTGCTTGCCCACCGCCAGCGACAGGGGTGGCACGGTGATCTCACGCTCAACACGACGGCGGTCGTGCACGAAGCCTACCTGAAGCTGGTGGACCAGAAGCGGCTCCCCGCGGAGAGCCGGGCCCACTTCTTCGGCGTCGCGGCGAAAGCGATGCGCCACATCCTGTGCAACTACACGCGCGACCGGGGCCGCCAGAAGCGCGGCGGCGGCGTGCAGCACGTCAGCATCGACCCCGGGCAGGATCCCGCGGCGCGGCTGGACTTCACCGACGAGCAGAGCGAAACGCTCACGGCGCTGGACGAAGCGTTGCGCCGCCTCGAGGAGAGCTCCGCGCGGCAGGCGCGGATCGTCGAGTGCCGCTTCTTCGGTGGAATGAGCGTGGAGGATACGGCCGCGGCGCTGGGTGTCTCGCCGCGCACGGTCAAGCGCGAGTGGAGCTTCGCGCGCGCATGGCTCCGGCGGGAGATGCAGGGACTCGTCGTCCCGTTCGAGTAGCACGGGCGATGCCGCACACGCCGCATACGCGGCTGCTCGAGTTGTTCGAGCGCGGCTCGAAGGTGCCGCCCGCGCAGCGCGCCGCTTTCCTGACCGACGCCTGCGGCGGCGACGAGGCGCTGCGCCGGGAGCTCGCATCGCTGCTCGAGGCGAGCGACTCCGCTTCCGGCTACTTCGACGCGCTCGCGCAGGAAATGATCGCACCGGCGTACGCGGCCATCGTCGCCCCCGCCGGATCGGCGCCAGAGCCGACTCTGCTCCCACAACTGCAGGCGGCCCTGGAAAGCGCTTACCGCATCGAGCGGGAGCTGGCCGGCGGCGCGATGAGCCGTGTCTTTCTTGCGGAGGAGATCAAGCTCGGCCGCAAAGTGGTGATCAAGACGCTGCCGCCCGAACTGGCGGTGAGCGTCAGCGCGGAACGGTTCCGCCGCGAGATCCAAGTCGCGGCGCAGCTACAGCACCCGCACATCGTGCCGCTACTGACTAGCGATTCGGCGGGCTCGTTCCTGTACTACACCATGCCGTTCGTCCCCGGCGAGACTCTGCGCGATCGGCTGGCCCGCGACGGCGCGCTTCCGATCTCCGACGCGACCGGCATCTGGCACGACGTGCTCGACGCGCTGACGCACGCGCATGCGAAGGGCGTCGTGCATCGCGACATCAAGCCGGCCAACATACTGCTGGGCGGGCGGAATGCGCTCGTCACCGACTTTGGGATCGCGCGGGCGATAGAGGCGGCGGCCGGCGACGCGCAGAGTACCGCGACGGGCCTCACCATCGGGACGCCGGCATACATGGCGCCGGAGCAGGTCACAGGCGATCGCGATGCCGACCATCGCGTGGACATCTACGCCGCCGGGCTCGTGATGTACGAGATGCTCGAGGGAAGGTCCCCGTTCCATGGCGGGTCTACACGGGAGCTGTTGCTCGCCCGTCTCACGCACGATCCGCCGGCGGTGAGCCGATCCGACTGCCCGCGCGAGCTGGCGGACCTGGTTGCGCGCTGTCTCGCGAAGGACCCCGCCGCGCGCCCCGACAGCGCCGATGCGGTCCTCGCCGCGCTCGACTCGCTCCCGGCGAGGGACGAGCGACGAACAGAAAAACGACCGCGAGAGCGGCTTGTTCCGTTGGCTTATGCAGCGGCTGCGCTCGTGCTCGTGGCAGCGGCGTTCGGGTGGACGCAAACGAGACAGCGTCGCGCCACAGTGCCGGTTGCGGCGGAAGCGCCGGAAGCATCGATCGCTGTGCTTCCCGTGGTGAACCTCGGCGCCGATCCGCGCGACTCCGCGCTGACGGACGGGATGACCGAAGAGCTAATCGCGACGCTTTCGAGAGTTGGAAACCTGCGCGTGATAGCCAGGACGTCCGTCGTGGCGCTGAAGGACCGCGGGCTCGATGTCCGCCAGATCGCCGAGAGCCTGCGCGTGTCGCACGTGCTCGAGGCCGGGCTCCAGAGGGTCGGCCCCCGCTTGCGCATGCAGGTCCGCCTGGTCGATGCGCGCGATGGCTCGACCACGTGGTCGACCACGTACGACCGGAATATGGACGACATTTTCGCGGTGCAGGAAGACGTCTCCCGCGCCGTCGCCAGCGAGCTGGACGTGCGACTCGTGGGAGCGGCAATGCGGGGATCAGCGCGTCGCCGAAGCCGTCCCAACGCTGCGGCGTACGAGCTGTATCTGCGAGGCATGGACCTGACGCTCAGGGGAAGCAGGGAAGGACTCGCGCAGGCACTCGCCTATTTCAATCGGGCGATCGAAGCGGACTCGAGCTTTGCGGCGGCGTACGCCGCCCTGGTCCCCCTGTACATCCTCACGCCGGGCGATGCGCCCGGTGACTACTCCGCGTGGTTCGCCCGCGCTGAACAGGCGGGATTGAAAGCCGTGGCGCTCGACGACTCACTCGCCGAGGCGCATACGGCCCTGGGCTGGGCCCGCATGCCCCTGAGGAAATGGGCGGGAGCGGAGGCCTCATTCAAACGAGCCGTGGCGCTCGACCCGCGCATGTCCCGCGCGCACGAGGGTCTCGCGCGCATTTACCTGTACACGGGAAAACCCGCCGCCCAGCTTGTGGCCGCCCGCCATGCGCTGGATATGGATCCGTTCTCGGACGACGCCGCCAGGGAGATGGCGTTGGCGCTCAACGCCAACGGCAGGTGTGAAGAAGCGCTGCGCCTGCTGCGGCCCTTCAAGACGGTGGACCCTCCGTTCCCGCCCGCGGGGATCATTGGGGGCCTATGCTACGCCCGCTTGCAGCGGTGGCCGGAAGCGATCGCGGAGTTTCGCTGGACGACGGAGAACACTGTTGGCCGGGCCGCGCTCGCGTTTCTAGGGTACGCGCAGGCGAGGGGCGGCCGGGAAGATGAAGCAAGGGCGCTCCTGTCGGACTTGCTGGCAGGACGAAAGTCGAGCCATGGCGCGTTCGGCATCGCGATCGTGTACGCCGGTCTCCGCGATTACGATCGCGCCTTTGCGTGGCTCGACAAAGCGATGGACGAGAACTCGATTCGCGTGTATCTGTTTGACCCCGCGTTCGAGGATCTCCACCGCGATCCGCGCTTCCCCGCGACGATGGAGCGAATGGGCAATCCGAGGCGCTAGCGCTCCCTTCTTGTCACGGCCGCCACGCGGGGCTGTGGGCATTGGCGATGAGCAGACCCTCGCCGCTGCCATCCGCCCTGACGTAACGGATCGACGACGCGCAGCCGCCGCACGCCGACGACGAGAACGCGATCTTTGTCCCGTCGGGCGACCATGTGGGACTGGCGTAACCACCCGCCTGTGCCAGCACCCTCAGCTCAGAGCCATCGGCGTTCACGAGGGTGATGTTGCTCGAGTAGCAGTACGCTGTATCTGGGCAGGCGACAACCGCGATGGTTTTCCCGTCTGGCGACCATGCAGACTGGTAGTAGAAGATGTGACCGTCTATCGTGAAGAAGGGTCCTTCCGCGATGGCGGTGACGTTCGAGCCGTCGGCGTTCATGGTGTACAGATCGTAGACGATGTCATATGCGCGCCAGTCGCTGGTAAAGGCGATCTTGCCGCCGTCGGGAGACCAGGCAGGGTGCGCGTTCCAGCCTCGATCGGGTCCAACGTGCCTCGGGTTCGACCAGTCTCCGTCGACGGCCATCACGTATATCCCGAACTGTCCGTCGCGCAGGCTGGAAAAGGCAATGGATCGGCCGTCGGGCGACCATGCCGGGTCGGTGTTGTAACCGCCGATGTCCGTGCGTCGGAGGAGTCCGGACCCGTCAGCGTTCATGATGTAGATGTCCCTGCGGCCGCCGCGGTCGCTGGAGAACGCGATTCTCTTGCCGTCCGGAGACCACGCGGGGTCGCCGTTCACACCGTTGTGCGTCAACCGGGCCACGGCGGTTCCGCTGATGTTGGAGACATGGATGTCGTCGTCGCGGACAAAGGCCAGCTGCGCGGTAGCCGCACAGTCGGGACACGGCTCCATGAGCGCGGTCGCGGTAAACGCGACCCTCAGGTCTCCCGCCTGCGCGCCGACCTGTTGCTGGCCGGGTGTCGTGCCAAGCGTCCACCGCCCTGACGTCGCGACGCCCGAGGAATCGGTGATTGCCGCGGCACCGTCGATGGAGCCGCCGCCCGAGAGCACGGTGAACGTCACGGCGGCGCCGGCGATCGGGTTACCGAACCTGTCGCCGAGCACGAGCGACAGTGGCAACTCGAGAGGTGTGCCGGCGGGTCCGGCCTGTCCCTCCGCGCTCAGGACTCGCGTCATGATAGCGGGACTTCCCGGCGCGGCGGTCACGGAGAAAGACACCGGAGGGAGGCCGGTTGCTTCGGCCGTCACGGTGTGAAGGCCGGCCTGCTCGCGCAGCATCCATGCAACCGTGGCAATGCCGTCGCTGCCCGTTGGGACGACAACTCCGGACCGCACAACAATGCCCTTCGCCGCCATGCTGAACGCCACGAGCACCCCCTGCACCGGGTTTCCGGCACCGTCCGTTGCGCGGACCGTCGGCGCCGGATTCATCTCCATGCCCACGATGCCCGTGAAGGTCGTGGCGGTCACGGCCGTCAATGCGGTCGCTTTCGACGGCGCGGATGGCTCCAGCGCCCCTTCGCCCGAGCACGCGAGCGCGAGCGCGGCCCAGAGGGGAAGACCGGCAAATCCGATGCGATGCATTCGGCGCCCTCGATGTTGGGTGTTGTCGCACTGCCAGACGGTCGCGGGATCGCAGGAATGAAGTGCTCGCCTTACATCACACCTGAACACCGGATTGGGGGCCACGCGGGATCGACTGCGCGGCTGCCGAGCGCTCAGAAGCTGTAGCGAACTCCCAACTGGAGATGGAATGCCGACTCGGCCTGTACAACATTCCAACGGGCGCGCGTCGTGTCGAAGCGAAAGAGGGGCTGGGGTCTCCCGCCGGCGTCCACCGCCTGACCGACGTGCTCCAGGAGGCGCGGATTCGCCACGCGATATCCACCCCAATCACCGTTCAACAGGTTGAGCACATTGAAGACGTCGAGCGCGATCTCCGGGCGCCTATGGCCGACCGGGATCGCCTGACGGACGGACGCGATGGTCGTATTCGACCACGGCTCGCGGCAGCTGTTGCGCTGCAACAGCTTGCCCCGCTGTTTCCTCAGGCAGGGCGTCCGTTCGATGAACTGCTCGAATGCCGATTGTTGTCGGAGGATCCGCTCGGCAATCGCGCTCGATGAGTTGTCCGCGCCCACCGCGGAACCGATGAAAGCGATCTCTTGTGGCAAGCGAGCGTCGCGCGGCACGTAGATCGGATCGTTCGTATTCGCTCCGTCAGCGTTGAGATCGCCGCGTCCCGCTCCGCCGGCGACATACGTGAACGGGCTGCCCGATTCGCCGACGTAATAGAACGAGATCTTGGTGGGCCAGCGCCACGACGCTGTGTAGGTGACGGTCCCGACGACGCGGTGCGGCAGGTCATTCAGCGATATCCCTCGGGTCATGTCGTCGTGCCGGCCGGACACGGCGCGCGCGTCGGCCCACATCGTGATTCCAGCGAGGTTCAGCCTGCTGGGCGACTGGACATCGCGCGTGCGCGAGAACGTGTATGACGCGGTCGCGGCAATTCCACCCGCGAAGCGCCGCTCGAGTCGCGTGGAGAGCTGATACGAGTAGTTCTTCGACGTGTTGGTCAGATCAATCACTTCGGAGAAATCCGAGCGACGCGCCAGCGTGGCCACACCTAACGAGTTGATCGATCCGTACAACACCCGGCCGAAGCGATCGATGCTCTGCGGTCCCTTGAGGTTGAGGTTCACGAACATGAAGTCCGACAGGTAGCGCGTCGCGAGCAGCTCGGTCGTGACGAGCACGTCCCACGGGAGCCGGCGATCCCAGGCAAGCGAGCCGCGGAGGGATTGAGCCATCCGCAAATCGCGATCGAGCAAATTGACGTCGCCGAGCGGGGCGATTGCGAGCCCGGCTCCGGTGGCGCACGCGGTCGGTGCGTCCCGGTAATCGGGCACGAACGGCGGCGGCAGCCCATCCCCGGCCCCCGTCCCGCACCGTAGCACGCCGATTCCGACGCCGTAGTTGATGATCGCCGGGCGGATCCATCCGCGCGGTGGCCGCCCCGTGAAGACTCCGATCCCCCCGCGCAGCCGGTCGCGCCCCTGGCCGCTCACGTCCCAGGCGAAGCCGAGCCGCGGTGAGAAGTGCACACGCTCGCGCGGCATCCGGTCAGTGCGTCTGTCGAACACTGAATCGACCAGGACGTTGAATGGTGCGCGCGCGTGCAAGTTGATGAGATCCGCACGGACGCCCAGCGTGATCGAGAGGTTGTCGCCGGCGCGCCACTCGTCGCCGACGTATGCGGCATACTGCATTCCCGGGAGAGGTGAATCCGCGCTCCCGAGATCCTTGCGCAGGTCATAGCGATCGGCCATTCCGAGGGCGAGCGAGTCGAGGCTGGAGAACGTCCACGTGCCGTATGCATTGGTTACGCCACCACGCTTGACGCGAAACGCTTCCATCTGCGCGCCCACGACAAGCAGGTTGCGCGCTCCCAGGGGAACGCTCAGCTCGTTCCTGACGGTAAATGATCGCGAACGGTCGAATCTTTCCTGGGCCAGCTCGTGCGTGCCCGTGTTCAGCGTCACGAGCCCGCCGCTGATCCCGGGGACATGGACACGAACGATCGGCTGACGAACCTCGGGAAGAGCGTCGTTCCAGTCGGACAAGGCGGACACGACGAGCTCGTTGTGCGCGCCGGTGATGCGCGGCAGGTCGGTGTGCAGTTGGAGGGAGAGGAGGCGCACGCCGCTCGCCAGCTCATACCTGTAGCTGGAAAGCGAAAAGAGGTCCGCGGATCGCGAGAAGCGCGGATTTCTTGTTCCGACGTGGTTGACGAACGCCACCGCCCGGCTGTTCCATCGAGGGATCGCGGCGTCGAGTCGCGCGAAGACGTTCGTCAACGGATTGGAGAGGTTCACGGCGCGGGGCGACCCGGATGTCAGTCCGTATCCGCGCATGATCTCCTCGAGGCGCGCGACGTCCGTCTCGCTCACGGGGACGCGGGGCACGCTGCCCGCCGGTTGTCCGACGTACGGGCCAGCCGCCGGCGAGCTGAAGCGCTGGAGCTCGGGCGCGAGAAAGAAGTGCACCCGGTCGCGCAGGATCGGGCCACCGACCGAGAAGCCGTACTGCATTCTCTCGTACGGCGCGCCCGGCGCGAGATCCCCGCCGCGCGCCAGCCGGTCGTTTCTCCAGTAAGCGAACACGGAGCCGAGGTATTCGTTGGTGCCCGATTGCGTGACGGTGTTCACGAGCGCGCCCGCGAAGTCACCGTAGCGAACGTCGTACGGCGCCAGCAGGACCTGGAACTCCTTTACCGCGCCGATGGGGATCGACTTGCCCACGTTGAACGCGGCGGAGACGTTGCCGTTGATGAATCGCTCGTCGACGCCGTTGATCAGGAAGTTGTTGAAGCGGAGATTCGCGCCGGCAGCGGACACGCCCGTCCGCTGAAAGCCGATCTTGGTGGAGACCTGCGGCGCGAGCCGGACGAAGTCGTAGAAGTTTCGATTGGGCGTCGGCAGCCGATGCACCAGCGAGTCGGGGATGAGCGTAGCCGTCCCCCCGCCTGCCCGCAGCGCGGTGCCACGCTCCGTTGCCGACAGCACCACCGGATCGAGCCGAAGCGCCACGCCTTGCAGCACGAACTGAATCTCCAGCGGCTCGCCCAGCGCCACGGTGAGTGGCTCACTGTGCTGCGACATGAATCCGACGTGCCGTACCTCGACGACGTACGGTCCGCCGACCTCGAGGCCCTGAACGAAGAAGCGTCCGGCACGAACGATCGCATCGGCCGTGATGCCGGTGGCGGAATTGCGAACGCGAACGCGCGCCCCGTCCAGATCGGCGCCGCCTTCGGATCGAACGGTGCCGCGAATGGCGGCGGTCGTGATTCCCTGCGCGGCGGCTTCCCGGGCGCGGCCGAGCGGCACGCTTCCGGACAGCGCGGCGATCGCGATCATCCAGCAGAGGTTGCGGAGGATTCTCGCGCCGGACGTCCCAAGGCCGGTTTTAGCCGGCGGCGAACCGCGGATAGTCACCGGTGCAGTCCCGGAAGGAGGCGGCACCATCATAATGCCTGGCCCTCCAGGACGCACGCACGACGCTCCGGCTTCCTCGGGCGGAGCGCGTGCGCGGGTTAGATCGCGCTCACGGCGCCCTTCTGCGGTAGGTCCAGTCAGCCTCGTAACAGTAGTCCTCGCCCCAGCAACGCCGAACCACAATGAAGTCGGCGTCGAAGCTCGCGCCTTCCTGGAGCGCATTAGGTTCAACTGCCCACCAGTCGAAGGCCGCGCCGACTCTTTCGAGGAAGTTGTCGGAATACGTGAAGACGATCTTCGGGCCGGAGATGGAGTACTGTCCGCCGCCGGCGACACCTCCCGTCGAGGCTGTGAATCGTCCGTCCTCCTCGATCCGGATCCAGGATGGGAATGGCAGTGTCCAGAGCATCGATTGCTGGAGGTCGAAGTAGAACGGCGGGTTCAGGACCGTGGCGGAGAATCGCACCGCATCCAGACCAGGCACCGAAGCTGTCGCTGTGTTGCCGCCCCCGGCCCCGATCTTCCATTGCGCCCGAGCGACGCCTTCGTGGTCCGTGACACCCTGCACGATCTCGAGCGAGCCTCCGCCGCTCTCGATCGCGAAGCTCACCAGCGCGGCGGCGATGGGATTTCCGTACGCGTCCGTTACTCTGACTTGCAACAGGACGTTGCCGCCGGGCGGCGCCGCGTGCATGCTGTCCAGTGCGAGGACGATGGCGGGGGCCGCCGGATTCGCGATCGCGACGAACAGTACCTCGCGCCCTTCGCCCGCGGGCCCCGGCGCCATCACCGCCCGGAGCGTCTGTCTCCCGGCTCTCGTGTGAAGACGCCACGATGCTACGGTTGCCGCTCCGCTCGCGTCCGTGCGGACCGTCGTGCTCGCCGGAACGCCGTTCTCGGCGGTGCTCCAGAAGACGACGTCCATTCCTTGCACCGGATTGCCGTGCTGATTTGTCACGCGCACGGCGGGCGCCGGTGAAATTTCCGCGGCTACGGTCCCCGTCACGGTCGTCGGGGAGATCGCTTCCATATATGTAGCGACTCCCGGCTCCGTTGCGCCGTCGCATCCGGCGAGCAGGATCATCGCGGCCAGCAGCTGGCCGAAGCGTGTACGGCGTCTCCCGGACGTGTTCGGCGTCTGTCTCTCGTGCTGCCTCATGGCGTGCTCCATATTGTCCTGGTTGACCCATATCACACCACATCGCCTTGAACAGGGGCCAGAGGGGGCATCCCATGATCCACTCAACGTTCGGAATCTTTCGCGCCGCATCCGCGGCGCTATTTCTGGTGCTGGCCGCGCAGTCGTCGGCGCTCGCGCAGTCGTCGAAGGAGAAGTACGTCGCCGATTTCGAGCGCATGCGCGCCAGCGTGCTCGGGATAGTGGACTCGATGCCCGCGGCGGGCCTGCGCTCCGCGCCCACACCGGGCGTGCGCAACTTCGCCGAGCAGATCGAGCACGTCGTGGTCGGCAACGTGAACCTGATCGCGTCGGGAATCGACGCCGACCGCACGCCGCTCGGCATCGACAAGGCGGTCTATCTCAACGACAAGGCAGAGTTGCGGCGGTTCGTGGACATCGGCTTCGACCGCGTGCGCGACATGCTGAACGCGATGTCGCCGGAAGATCTCGCGGCTGAAGGCCGCCTGTTCGGACGGATTCCGCTACCGCACTTGTTTCGTGTCCCAGCGGTTGGCAGTCAAAGCCCCGATCGCTAGCGCACCGACGGCCGCGAGCGCGCCGAGCGCGAATGACCCGGCGTCCAGCGCGTTAGCGGCCTCGAGCGCGCCGCGCGTGGCGAGCAGGGCGTAAGCCGCGAGCGCAGCCGCGATCCACGCCGCTAATCCCAGCGAGCCCCAGACGCGGATCGCGATCACAACAGCCACCACGGTCGCAACGCTCACGGCGATGCTCAGCCCGCTCGCCGCGCCCGATCTCGCGGGCAGCATGACTCCGGCCAACAGGGTGAGCAGAATCAGTCCGAGCAGCAACCGCCAGATCCAGGCGCCTGCCGACGTCACGATCAGCAGCAGCGGGATCGCGAATACGGGAAGGAATCCCAGAATGAACGGCGGCAACGCCAGCACCTGTGACAGCACCGGTACCGCCTGTCCCATCGACGTCTCCGGCACCCCCGGAATGTCCGCGCTAGCAGCAGCCAGCAGAATCCAACCGGTCGCGATCACCGATCCCAGCGCCGCGCCTCCGACAACAGCGTCGCTCATGCGCGCCGGCGGTGCGGGAAAAACCGGGAGTCCGGCACGCCTGCGCAGCGCGTTCGCGGCAAACCAGAGCCCGGCGAGCAGCAGCACGACGAGCACGCTCAACGCGACCACGCCGACGATGCCGGACGTCATGAACGATGACCAGGTTTCCGCCGTGTCGTAGCCGAACAGCATCGCG
>JBPPMH010000089.1:0-5689 GCA_051305945.1 Gemmatimonadaceae bacterium | reverse complement strand
CGGGCGCAGCTGCGGCACGGCGGCGCACCGTTGGCGCTTCCTCGACCGGCGCGGGCGGCGGCGGAGCGGCTTCGACTTCGGGCGCGGCTTCGACAGTCTCGGCGACAGGCGGCGCAACGCGGCGTCTCCGGCGCGGGGCGGCTTCCGCCTTCGGCGCGGGGGCGGGCGGCGCGGCCTTCTCGGCGGCGGCCGAGCTGCGGCGGCGGCGCGAGGTCGTGGCGGGCTTCTCCGCGCGAGCGCGCTTCTCGCGCTCCCAGCGGGCTCTCAGCCGCGCGATCTGATCGTCGGTCAACGCGCTGACATGGCTGCGCACGGGCACGTCCATCTGTCGGAGGAGGTTCAGGACCTCCTCACTCGAGACGCCGAACTCGGCCGCCATTTCGTGAACTCGAAGTTTGCTCAACTTGTTCTCCGGACCTTCTTAAATGTCACGAGTCATCAACATGCCCTTCGCCAGCTGCGCGTCCAGCACACCGACAGCGGCCGTTGAAGCTCTACCAACAGCAGCACCGAGCTCCCTGGCACTCGGCGCTTCGATCACCCGCACGTGCCTCGCCTCCAGCAGCGGCAGAACCTTGTCCAGACTGTTCTGTGCCGCATCCGGCGCGACCACCGCCAGCTTCACATTTCCCTTCAGCACCGAGCGCCGCACCTGATCCACGCCGACCACGACCGTGCGGCCGCGAACGCCGAGCCCGATGAGACGCAGCAGCTTCACGGAATCGGCGGCGATCAGCCCTCCGCCTTCACTTTGCCTTTCGCCTTCGACTTCGCCTTGGGCGCGGCTTCAGCCGGCGGCGCGTCCTTGGCCATCTCGTTCGCGTCTTCTCCTCCCGGCACCGGCGCACCGAAGTCCTCGGTGTCGGCGGTTCCTTCGTTGATCTCGCGCAGCGCTTCCTCGTTGCCTGGGAGCGGCGCCGCGCGCGGATCAATTCCGACGGCAGATTCTTCCGCGGGATCCGCGGCCATTCCCTCGTTTTCGGCGGCGTCGCCCGGCGCGCTCGAGGCGGCCTCGGCAGCGGCGTCGTCGGTCGTCAGCTCGGTGATGATGGACATCAGACGGTCAGCCTCTTCCGGCGCGATTCCGGCCAGACGCAGGAAATCCTCGCGCTCGAGATCGATGATGTCGTCCAGTCGCTTGTAGCCGGCTTCCTCCAGCACGGCCGATGTCGCAGCGGAGATTCCGTCGATCTCGGCGAGGCGCGGATTGACCGCCGAATCATCGTCCGGGAGCGGCGCGAAGATCGGCTGATCGCCGGCGCGCTCCATCCACTCGCGGCTCGAGTAGAGATCGATCTTCCACTCGGTGAGCTCCGAGGCAAGCCGCACGTTCTGGCCGTTGCGGCCGATCGCGAGCGACAGCTGGTCCTCGTCCACGACGGCCTGAATCGTCTTAGTGGCGGGATCGCTGAACACCCGCGCGACGCGCGCCGGCGCGAGCGCCAGCTTGGCGAACCGCTCCGGGTCCTGCGACCAGGGCACTATGTCGATCCGCTCGCCGGCCAGCTCGTTCACCACGGCCTGCACGCGCGAGCCCTTGATGCCGACGCACGCGCCCACCGGATCCACCGCGTCGTCGCGGGAGAGCACGGCGATCTTGGTGCGGCTGCCGACTTCGCGGGCGGCCGCGCGGATCTCGACGATTCCCTGCTGGATCTCCGGCACCTCGAGCTTGAATAGTGCCTGCACGAACATCGCGTCCGAGCGGCTGAGCACGAGGCGCGGCCCCTTGGGCGTCTCCTCGACGCGCTTCAGCACGGCGCGCACGGGCTCGCCCTGATGAAAGTGCTCGCGGTGGTTCTGCTCGCGGTATGGAATGATCGCTTCCGCCTCGCGGAACTTGTTCAGCATGACGACGAGCTTGCCGCGCTCGATCTGCTGGACTTCCCCGGAGAGCAGCTCGCCGACGCGGCTGGTGAACTCGTCACGAATGCGCGTGCGCTCGCCTTCCCGCACGCGCTGGATGATCCGCTGCTTGGCGGCCTGCACCGCTGTGCGTCCGAACTCAGCGAAGTCCACCGGCTCCTCCATCATGTCGCCGACCTGGAACTCCTCGTCGGTCATGCGCGCTTCCTCGAGCGCGATCTCGCGCGCGGGGTCGGTGACTTCCTCGACGACCGTCTTGAGCAGCACGATCTTGATCGACCCCTTCGACTCGTCGATGTCCACTTCGGCCTGGACCGTAGGTCCGTGCCGCTTGGCGAGGGCGGCATAGATGCCGTCCTGAATCAGTCCGTGCAGCTCCGACCGGTCCAACTGCTTCGAGTTGGTCAGCTCGCGGAGCGCGATCAAAATATCTGCCGACATCTGGGCCTCTATCGATTCCAGTTAAACGCGAGGCGCGCTTCCCGCACTTCGTTGAGCGGCAGCCGCAGCTCCTCGCCCTTCGCCGTGCGCACGACCGCGATCTCACGCCAATCATCGTGCTCGATACCCACTATCTCGACCTCGGCCATTCCGCCTAGCAGGTCGCTCTTCACGTTCGCCTTCTTCCCCACGAAGCGCATCCAGTCAGCCGCGTCCCGCAGCGGCCGCTCGATTCCCGGAGACGACACTTCCAGCACGTACCGCAGCCCGTCCTCGTCCACGTCCAGCTTCGCCTCGATCGCCCGCGACGCGCGCGCGCAATCCTCGATGCTGATGTTCTGCCCGTCAGTCCGGTCTATTCGGACGTCGACGACAGGGCGATTCCTGGTGCCCCCTCGCCGAAGCTCAAAAAGCTCAAGGCCGACGTCTGCAAGTGCTTCCTTCACAATGGGTTCCAGCTCTGACTTCATTTACTTTATGATGTAGTTCCAGAGAACAAAAAAATGTGGGGCGAACTTCCCCCACATTCGTCCCACGAAATATCCGCGCGACAACCTTAAGTATAGTGGCTGGCTAGGTGCCCCGCAATGCGGACAAGCGCTGCGCGCTCTACAATCTCAGCGTCATCACCGCGACCTGGCGGCCTGCATCCCCCGCCCGGTGCGAGAAGAACCGCTCGCTGTCATGCCGCGTGCACCACGGGCTCATGCTGATCTGCCGCACGCCAGCGGCCGATGCCTGCTCCGCGAGGAGTGACCGCAGATCAACCTGTCCCGGGCGGGTGGCCGGGTGGCCGGTGAGCTGCTCCCGCACGTCCGCGCCGACTTCGTAGCAGCGCCCGCAGATCGCCGGGCCGAGGTGGACCCGCAGCTCCGACGGTGGCTTGCCGAGCATCGAGAAGGCAGCGGTCGCGCGAGTCACGAAGCCCGCCGCGGTCCCTTTCCACCCGGAATGCAGCAGCGCGATCGTCCCCGACGGGTGCGCCATGAACACCGGCACGCAGTCGGCGATGGAAACCGCGAGCGCCAGCCCCCGCTCCGACGTGATGTGCCCATCCCCTTCGCCGGTGCGCACCCAGCCCCGCATTCCGCCGCCGTGCTCGAGGATCCTGGTGCCGTGCACCTGGCGCGCGAGCACCACGCCCGTAGCCTCGCCGGCGATCTCCCGCTCCAGATCGGCCCAGCGCCCCAGCACCTCTTCCTCGGGCTCGCCGCTCGCCGGGCTGAACGTGCCGGCCTCGCGCGTCGTCGTGAACGCGCGAACGCCGAGCTCCTCGAGCTCGGCGACGGGCTCGTGCGGGACGGTCAGACTACGCGACCGGCGGGCGGCTCCCCGCGGCGATCCTCCACGCGGCGGATGTTGGCGCCGAGCGCGTTCAAGCGCTCGTCGATCCGCTCGTAGCCGCGCTCGATCTGCTGCACGTTGTTGATCCGGCTGGTTCCGTCGGCGCACAGCGCCGCGAGCAGCAGCGCCATGCCCGCCCGGATATCGGGCGAGTCCATGTACGCGCCGTGCAGCCGCTGCGGTCCGGTGATCAGCGCGCGGTGCGGGTCGCACAGCACGATGCGGGCGCCCATGGCGATCAGCTTGTCCACGAAGAAGAGGCGCGACTCGAACATCTTCTCGTGCATCATGATGAGCCCCTTGCACTGCGTGGCCGTCACGATCGCGATGGACATCGTGTCGGCGGGGAACGCGGGCCAGGGCTGGTCTTCCAGCTTTGAGATGTGCCCCCCGTGATCCGGCTGGATCTCCCTGGACTGCTCGGCCGGCACGATCAGGTCGTCGCCCTCGACGAGGCACTCGATTCCCAACTTGGAGAACCCCATCCGCGTCGAGCGCAGGTGCTCCACGCCCGCGTCCACGATCCGGAGCTCGGATCCGGTCACCGCCGCGAGCCCGATGAAGGAGCCGACCTCGATGTGGTCGGGTCCGATGGCGTGAGTGACGGGACCGTTACCCAGCTCCTCCTGGCCGTGAATGGTCATCGTGTTCGTGCCGATGCCGTCAATCTTCGCGCCCAGCTTTCCGAGGAACCACGCCAGGTCCTGCACGTGCGGCTCGCTCGCGCAGTTCCGGAGGATCGTCGTCCCCTCCGCGGCCGCGGCTGCCATCAGCGCGTTCTCGGTAGCGGTCACGCTCGGCTCGTCCAGGAACACGTCGGCGCCGGTGAACTTCTTCGCGGTGAGCTCGAACTGCTCGCTCGCGTTCACCTTCGCGCCCAGCGCCTGGAGGGCGAGGAAGTGGGTATCGAGCCGCCTGCGCCCGATCACGTCGCCTCCGGGAGCGGGAAGCGAAACCTCGCCGCACCGCGCCAGCAGCGGCGCCGCGAGCAGAATGGATGCGCGGATCTTGGCGCACAGCACCGGGTCCAGGTTCCCGCCGTCCAGCTTGGCCGCATGCACCTCGAGGGTGTTCCGCCCTTCCCAGTCGATGGTCACCCCCATCGAGCGGATCAGCGCGACGAGCGTTTCCATGTCGCGAATTCGGGGGACGTTCTCGAGCCGGACCGGATGGCGCGACAGGAGCGCGGCCGCGAGTATCGGCAGCGCCGCGTTCTTGTTGCCCGACGGCCGGATGGATCCCTTGAGTGCCGCCCTGCCTTCGACTACGTACTGGACTGCGGGCATGGATTTCGGTCTGGAGGTGAAACTGAAATATCACCGGGAAGCAGCTATTGGCCATTGGCTTTTGGCTGTTGGCTTCAGTTCAAAGTCGACGACAGCGGGTAGATTTGATCGCGGTTACCAATAGCCAATAGCCAACAGCCAATAGCTTATATGGCCCTTCCCTTGCACACATCGTGCGCGTGAACACCTGGACGATGGCGATCATCGATTTGCTCGCCCAGCAGGCCGCCGTGCTGGACACGATCTTCACCAAGCAGGTCGCGGAGGACCCGAGCTGGTGGGACCGCGTCACGGGCATCGCGAGCTTCGTTCTGTCGCTCACCGTCCTGGCTCTCGCGGCCGCGCTTATCCCGGCGGCGCTGAACGTGAGGAAGACGCAGAAGAAGGTCAGCGACATGTTGGACCGGATTTACGGCGACATCAATCCGATCATGCGCCACGCCAGCTCGATCACCGACAACCTGGACTACATCTCGACGTCGCTCCGGGTGGACGTGCAGCAGGTGAATCAGACGGTCGCGTCGGCGAACCAGAAGCTGCTGAAAGCGGCGGAGCTGGCCGAGGACAGGATCAACGAGCTGAACGCGCTTCTGGAAGTAGCGCAGGAGGAGATCGAAGCGGTGTTCGTCGCGTCGGTCTCGACGATCAAGGGCGTCGGCACGGGCGCGGCGACGTTCGCCAAGGGGCGGGCGCGGAAGGCCCGGCGGCGGCACGCGCTGCGCGATCCGGGGTTGGTGGAGGCGGTGGAGCGG
>JBPPMH010000088.1:0-8402 GCA_051305945.1 Gemmatimonadaceae bacterium | reverse complement strand
GTGCCCGTCGCGCAGCTCCACCGTGTCGCCGAGCGATGCGCGCACGACGCGCAGGTGATTGGCTGCGTCCTCAGCCAGCGTGAGGATTTTGCCGGCTTCGAAGAGCTCAGGTACGAAGAGCGCGACACGCGAAGGAGGGGGGCGCATGAGGTGACTGGTGACTGGTGACTAGTGACTAGTGACTAGTAACCGCGGTCGGACCACTGCGCTCCACCATTCGCCCTCGCTCTCCTGCCTCGTCACGCGCCATCCGGCATCAGTCAGCCGCGCGAGCATCATTTCGCGCTCCTCGAGCAGGATCCCGCTCAGGATCGCTTCCCCGTCGGGCGTCAGCGCGTTGTGCATAAGGGGCAGCAGATCCAGGATCACCGATGAAAGAATATTGGCGATCACGACGCGCACTGGGGCGATCAGCGGGAGCAGCACCGCCGCGTCGCCCTCGAAGACATGAACCGCAGCGCCGACCTCGTTCCGCGCCACGTTCTCTTCCGCGTTCGACGTCGAGTCGGGATCGATCTCGATCGCGGCGACCCTGCTCGCGCCCAGCCTCGCGGCGGCGATGGAAAGCACGGCGCTGCCGGAGCCGAGATCGGCGACGGTGTCACCCGGACGGATCACGCGCTGCAGCAATGACAGGCACAGCCGCGTCGTCGCGTGCTCGCCAGTGCCGAACGCCATCGCGGGCTCAATCCGAATCATAATGTCGGCGGGACCAGCCTCGACCCACGGCGGCGCGACGGTAATCCGACCCACCGTCTGCGCGCCGACGCTCCCGCGCCACTCCGAGAAATCGGGCGGCATCACCGTCGTCACATCCACCTCGGCGCCCGGATCGGCCTCAGCGACGCGCTTCCGCAGCAGTTCCATGTCTCCATCCAGCGCCAGGTTGGTCACGAGCGTGTCGCCGTCCTCGTGAATGCCCATGGACCCCGCGTCGAACAACGCCGCCACGACTCCATCGTGATTGCTCCGCGGCCTGACACGAACCGCGAGCAGCTTCACGCGCCGAGCGATTCCCTGACCTTGTGCCAGAACCCCTTCTCCTGCGGGGCAGGCGCCTTCGAGCGCAGCTCGGCCAGTCGCTTGATGAGATGCTCCTCTTCCGCGGAGAGCCCGTCCGGGGTCCAGAGCTGGATCCGCACGTGCAGGTCGCCCACTCCGGAGGCGTTGACTCGCGGCAGCCCGCGGCCGCGGAGGTTGAACTGGTGTCCACTCTGCGAGCCGGACGGGATGCGAAGCGATACCGTTCCATTCACGGCGGGCACTTCGACGTCGCCGCCGAGCACGAGCTGCGGATATGTCACGAGCACCTCGCAGAACAGATCTTCTCCGTCGCGCTCGAAGCGCGGATCGTCCTCGACCTCGAAGACGACCAGGATGTCGCCGCGCGGGCCCCCACGTGGACCGACCGTCCCGACACCGCGGAGCGTCATGTACTGGCCGGTGTCCACTCCGGCCGGCACGCGCACGGTGATCGTCTCGTCCTCGCGCACGCGGCCCTCACCCCGGCACTTCTTGCACGGCGATTCGATCAGCTTGCCCTCGCCGGAGCACGCGTGACACGGCGAGATGCTCATGACCTGCCCGAAGAACGAGCGCTGCGCGCGGCGCAGCTCTCCGGTTCCGCCGCACGTGCCGCACGTCACGGCCTGCGTGCCCGGCTCGGCGCCGGTCGCGGCGCAGCGATCGCACGGCTTCAGCAGCTTGAGCGGGACTTGCTTCTCGACCCCCGTCGCAACTTCCGCCAGTGTCAATGGAATCATGATGCGCACGTCCGCGCCGGTGCGCGGGCCCGACTGTCCCCTGCCGCCCGCCGCCGCGCCGAAGATGTCGCCGAGCCCGGTAAAGCCGCCGAGGTCGCGCATGAAGATGTTGAGCGCCTCGGAGAGATCCACGTGGTGGAACCCGCCCGCGCCGCGGCGCAACCCCTCCTCACCGTAGCGATCGTACGCCCCGCGCTTCTGCGGATCGCGCAGCACGTCGTACGCCTCGGTGATCTGCTTGAACTTCTCCTCGGATTCAGTCGTCCCGTTGTTGCGGTCGGGATGGTACTGCATCGCGAGCTTGCGATATGACTTCTTGATCTCGTCGTCGCTTGCCGTGCGCGCGACACCGAGTACCACGTAATAATCAGCCATTTTCGTCCATTAGATCGGTAACGAGTCGCGAGGTGTGACTCACCAGCGAGATCACCTTCTCGTAGGGCATCCGGGTGGGACCGATGACTCCGATGACGCCGCTGAGGGAGCCGGCGGTGTATTCCGCCGTGACGACGGTGAAGCTCTCCAGTGCCGGGTCGTCGTGCTCGCTTCCAATGGTAATCGATATGCCGGGAACTCCGCTCCGATTGCGCAGGAGCTTGGCGAGCTGCTGTCGCGTTTCGGTGAGCGTGACGAGCCGGCGCATCCCCTCGCCCGTGGCGAACTCCGGCTGGTCCGCGAGGACCGATGCCTGGCCGAGCACGACGGAGTCTTCGTCAACGGGAAGAGTGGACTCGAGCAGCTGATCGGCTTCCTCGATGAACACGTTCAGCAGCTCGCTCACCTCCGGGCGGACGCTCGCGTCGCGCAGCCGCACCGCGAGCGTCTCGCGCACCTGCGCCATCGTCAAGTCGGTCAGCCGCTCGTTCAGCACCCGCGACACCTCGGCGAGCGCGACGTCGGCGATCTCGCCGCGCGTCTCGACGAAGATCGTGCGCATCGTCCCGCCGTCGAGCGTCAGCACCATCAGCAGCCGGTCGGAACCGAGGCGCACGAGATCGAGTCGGCGCAGGATGCTGCGATCGAGCCGCGGCCCGAGCGCTACGCCAAGCTCCTGCGTGATGACCCCGAGGCTCTGGGCCGCGCGGCGGAGGATTTGATCGATGGCCGAGCCCGCGCCCGAGATGACTGCGGCGAGCTTGCGGTGGTCCGCGGTCGCGACCTTGAGGGGCGGCAGCAGCGAGTCCACGTACGAGCGGTACGCGGCGTCGGTGGGGATCCGGCCAGCGGAGGTGTGCGGGTGATAGAGAAACCCCTTCTCCTCGAGGTCGCTCATGGTGTTGCGGATCGTGGCCGGCGACACGCCGAGCCCGAACTTCCGCGCGAGCGCGCGGGAGCCCGCGGGCTGGGCGGTCTCCACGTAGCACTGGATGACCGCCTCCAGGACTTTTTTCTCTCTGTCTGACAGCTCTGGTAGCGGCATCGGTTTCAAACGTAGGAACGGCTTCGAATACACGTCAAGTCGGTGGCAAGCTCGTCGAGCAGCAGCCAACCTTGCGGGGTGAGCGTGAGTTTCGAGTGTTGAGTCTCGTTCGCATTGGTCGGTGCGCGGGGCGTCGCTCTCAGTACTCGAAAAACACGCCCACCCGCGGTCCAGCCATGGCTGCAACTCGACGAGCTCCTCACCTGCGACGCGCACACCTTGTCTCGTACGTAACCCCAGATACACCAGCTCGTTAGCTACGTTTTCCTCATCTAATACTTCAACTTCTGCCGTAGGGCTCAAATTGGCGTTCAGGCGCTCGACCCACTCGGCGTACTGCGCCACGTTCCACCAGCGGCTGGAGCCGTCGAACGAGTGCGCGGACGGGCCGATTCCGGCGTAGGCGGCGCCGGACCAGTACGACGAATTATGGCGCGAATGGAGGCCGGGTTTGGCGAAGTTGGAAACTTCGTAATGGTCGTAGCCCGCGGCGCTCAGGGTGTCGTGCGCCAGAAGAAACTCGGCTTCGTAGGCCTCGTCCGCCGCTTCCCGCACTTCCCCGCGGTCGCGCCAGCGCGAAAGCGGAGTCCTCGGCTCGATAGTGAGTCCGTACAGCGAGACGTGCTCGGGATCGAGCGCAAGCGCCGACTCCAGATCCCGCCTCCAGTCGCGGCCGAGCGAGCGAGGAAGCGCAAAGATGAGGTCAAGCGAGATGTTGTCGAAACCCACGCTCCGGGCGATCTCCACGGCGCGCGGGATCTGCTCCGCCGAATGCACACGGTGCATCCACGCGAGCACGCTCGAATCGAACGACTGCGAGCCGATGGATAGACGGTTCACGCCCGCCCGGCGCCACGCGTGCGCACTCTCCGGAGTGACGTCCTCAGGGTTGGCCTCAACCGTCACCTCGGCGTCCGGCGCGACGGTTGCAACCTCCCTGACCAGATCGAGCACTCGCGGGAGCGCGGTGCCGAGCTGCGAGGGCGTGCCGCCGCCGAGATAGACGGTGTCAAGCGTCCAGGCAGTGGCGCTCTGCACGCGCTGCTCCCGCGCCACGATCGCCAGCTCCTTCCGCAGCGCCCCCAGGTACTCGTCCACCGGCGTGGTGCGGCGGACCGCGATCGAAAAATCGCAGTACGCGCAGCGCCGGGCGCAGAATGGGACGTGGACGTACAGGTGGCGTGGGGGCACGTACCAATATACCTGACCCTGGCTTATACCCCCTCGCCTTCGGGGTCGGGTGTGGGTGGCAGGTCCCGGCGGCCGCTACGCGCGCAAACTACGCGCGCTAGCACGCGGCCTGTGGGGACCTGCCACCCACACCCGACCAGCAACGGCACCAGAGCCCGCCAGCGTTCGGGCCGACGCCGCGCCCTCAGTTGCGCCGATACTCGCCCGAGAAACCCGCACTCACCAACCCGCTCAACTCGAGCGCGGTCGTGGCGGACATGCAGTCGCGAAGAGAGAGGTTCGCGCGGTGCGCGACCAGCTCGATAGACGCGGCACCTTTCCCCAACGCTTCCCAAACTGCGCGTTCGTTTACCGTGAATTCGGGGAGCTCGAGTTCCGGCTCGGCCGGGAAACCCGCTAGAGCCAGCGCATCGTCCACCGTCGCGATCACCTGCGCGCCGTCGCGGAGCAGCTCGTTCGTGCCGGCGCTGTGGGGGGAGTCAATGGGTCCGGGTACGGCAGCCACTGTCCGACCGAGATTGAGCGCGTCCTTCGCGGTGAGCAGCGCGCCGCTCTTGTGACCGGCCTCGACGACTATCGTCACCTTTGCCAGCGCGGCGAGGATCCGGTTCCTGCGTGGGAAACATCCGCGAAAAGCTGCAGTGCCTGCCGGTGATTCCGACAACACCAGTCCTCGCTCGGCGATCTCCGCATGCAGCCGCGCGTGACCGCGCGGATATGGCACATCGATGCCCGTGCCAAGAACGGCGACCGTCTTCCCGCCTACCTCGAGCGCCGCTCGGTGCACGCACGCGTCGATCCCACGCGCCATGCCGCTGACGACGCATCCACCGGCGCGCGCTATGGCGCTCGCGATCTTGCGAGCAGTTCTGTCACCGTACGCCGTGCAGTCCCGCGTTCCGACGATTGCTACGCGCGGAGGGTCGAGGACAGACCGCGCGCCGAGCGCGAAGAGCGCGTCTGGCGGATTCGGGAGGTCGAGCAAATCTGCGGGGTAGTCCGGGTCCGACTTCCGCCACGTGGCCGGGTCAGTGGTTCGTTCACGCTTGCGGTCGGAAGTGCGGAGCTGCGGAGCGTCCACGACGAGCTTGCCTGGGGCGTGGGGTTCGAGGTTGGCCGAGCGCGCGTGCTAGCGAGCGCAGTTTGCGAGCGTAGCGCGCACCGGCCAATCTCGAATCCCATACCCCGCGCCATCAAGCCGCAACCGCCTCACGGCAGCTCCGCGATATCGTCCCGCTTTTCCGTGGCTTTGCGCATGCCCAACAGCTGCGACCACCACGCCGCGAGCAGATGGTCGAGACCAGTCCGGCCTGCCGCGCTGATCGAGTACACGCCGAATGCTTCCGGAGCGTTCAGCTCAGGAACCATGTCCTCACCGATGATGTCGAGCTTGGTGAACACGACGCAATGCGGCTTGCGCGACAGCTCCTCCGAATATGCAGCGATCTCGGCGCGCAGCTGGTCGTACTCCGCCTGCCAGTCCATGCTGTCGATCGGGATCAGGAAGGCGAGGATCCGCGTGCGCTCGATGTGCCGGAGGAACTGGAGCCCGAGTCCCTTCCCCTCGTGCGCGCCCTCGATGATCCCCGGGATGTCGGCCACGACGAACGTCCGGTGATCGGACAGTTGCACGACGCCGAGGTTCGGGGCAAGCGTGGTGAAGGGATAATCGCCAATCTTGGGCGTGGCCGCGGAGATCACCGACAGCAGCGTGGACTTGCCCGCGTTCGGCTGGCCGACGAGCCCCACGTCCGCGATGAGCTTGAGCTCGAGCTCGATTGTGCGGACCAGGCCCTCCTCGCCGGGCTGCCACTCGCGCGGCGACTGGTGCGTGGCCGTCGCGAAGAAAGTATTCCCCTTCCCACCGCGTCCGCCCTTGGCGGCCACGAAGGTCTGCCCGTCCTCGAGAATCTCGGTGAGCAGCTCGCCCGTCCTCTGGTCGCGAATCGTGGTGCCTGGCGGGACCGGCAGCACGACGTCCTTTCCCGATCTCCCGGTCTTGTTGTTCCCCGATCCATGCTCGCCGCGCTCGGCCGACCAGCGGTCGCGGTAGGTGTAGTCGAGCAGCGTGGCGAGGTTCGCATCGCCCTTGACGATGACGTCCCCGCCGCGTCCGCCGTCGCCGCCGTCGGGACCACCGAGCGGCACCCGGAACTCGCGGCGGAAGGACGCGGTTCCCGATCCGCCGGTGCCGCCCTCGATATGGATGACTGTCTTGTCGATGAACATCTCTAGCCCCCCGCCAGTCGCACGCGCTTGGCGTGGATCTTCTCGAGGAGCTGCCGGTACCCGGCCGCGTCGCCCGGCGGGACGAGGTCCGAGATAGCGTCCAGGGTCGCTGATATCTCCGGCTCGGACGCGCCCGCGTTGAGCGCTCCGTGCAGGTGCGAATGGAGCTGGCGTTGCTGTCCAGTCGCGGCGCACGCCGCGACGATCGCGAGCTCCCGGCGCCTGAGGTCTAGCCCTGCGCGTCCGAGGACTTTGCCATAGCCGTCGACGATCATCCATTCGTCGAGATCCGGATGCAGCGCGCGGATGTTGCCCCGCAGGCTCTCGTACGAGTCGCCGTACACGATCCGGCAGGTTTCCTCGCCGCGCGCCCGCCATCTCTCCAACCCGTCACCGGCGGCAGGCTCCGTAACACGCGCTGGCGCTGCCGGGCCGACAGTTCGCCAGGCGCGGGCGGCGTTGAGAGCGCGCGGGAAGCCTGCGAACAGATACGACTGCAGAATGACTTCGTCGATGACCACACCCGACGCCACGCGCACACCCGCCTCCAGCTCCCGCCGGACGTCGGCTTCGCTCCCCCCGGCGATGGCCGCCGAGATCCTGACAATCGCGCGAGTCTCCTCATCGAGGAGAGTTTTATCACCCTGTACGTTCATGTCCGTCATCAGTGGGTCGCGCGCGTGATCATCATGTTGCGGCGGAATCTAGCCGAGGTTGCCGGTTGGCCGTGGCTCGAGACCTTGGCTCGTGGGGACTCGGCCACGGTACCCGCGCTCCGGCCGCTACGCGCGCAAACTACGCGCGCTACCACGCGGCCTTCGGCGGGCACCGGGCGCGAGTCCCCACCCACACGGATGCGGGCGTACGGACAGCAAACTCGCTCTCCAGTCGCAGCATCTTTGCGCGCGAATCCATTGCGGGCGCTCTGGCCCCCGCGCCGAACCCTCCTCGATGCATCGCCCACGGGCAAACTGCGGCGAAGAGGAAGGAAAATGCGGTCGCTGGCAGTAAAGGTCGGGGTGGGCATCGGTGCTCGGCTCCCGGCCCGTGTTAGCTCGCGTCGTTTGCGAGCGTAGGGCCGGGGGGCCGAGCACCGATGCCTGCCCCGACCCGGCGCGCGAAGCGCGCCGAGCAGTTCAGCCTGTCTTGGGCGCGGAGCTGAACGTGGCCGTGTGGAAGTGTTCGGAGCGCGGGGCCAGGGCGCCCTGGCCGGCCGTGAAATCTTTCCAGCTGACCGGCGGATGGCCGTTCGGCACCGGCTGCATCGAGATGCAACCCTGCACCGGACACACCTGCGCGCACAGGTTGCAGCCCACGCAGGCCTCCTCGATGATCTCGACGACCGGCCCGCCGTTCACGCGCGGGTAACGACGGATCGCCTGGTGCGCGCCGTCCTCGCACGCCGTCCAGCACAGCTCGCACTTGATGCACTTGCTCTGATCGATAGACGCGACGATGTGGTAGTTGAGATCCAGATTCTCCCACTTCGTCACCTTCGGCAGCGCGCGCCCGCGTAGTTCCTCGATGTTTGCGATCCCGCTCTCGTCCATCCACGTCGAGAGCCCGTCGGTGAGGTCCTCCACGATGCGGAAGCCGTAGTGCATCACGGCCGTGCACACCTGCAGCGTCGTCGATCCCAGCGCAATGAACTCCGCCGCGTCGCGCCATGTGGAGATTCCGCCGATGCCGGAGATTGGAATCTTGACCGCGGGATCGCTCGCGGTCGCGGAGAGTAGGTTGAGCGCGATCGGCTTCACCGCCGGGCCGCAATAGCCGCCGTGGCTCGACTTCCCGCCCAC
>JBPPMH010000087.1:0-2806 GCA_051305945.1 Gemmatimonadaceae bacterium | reverse complement strand
GCCTCATCGACTCGGCCCTGGCCCCTCAGCCGTAACGCGATGAACCACGCGGCGCGGCTGCTCTACGGTGCCGCGGGACAGCTCAGCCGCGCCGCGCCACTGCTCGCTCCGCCGGGAAAGTCCCGCGCGCTCGCCGCCCTGCGCGCGCGCCGCGGCCTGACGAATCGGTACGCCGAATGGGCGGCCAGGTCGCGCGATCGCTCGCGGCCGCTGGTGTGGATCCACGCCGCTTCGGTGGGCGAGGGTCTTCAGGCCAGGCCCGTCATCGCGCTGCTGCGGGCGCGCCGCCCCGAGGCGCAGATCGTCTACACTTTCTTCTCGCCGAGCGGCAAGCAGCTCGCGGGAAGTCTCGACGCGGACTTCGCGGATTACCTACCCTTTGACAACGCCGTCGACATGGACGCCGCGCTCGACGCGCTCCGGCCGACGCTGCTGGTGTTCAGCAAGCTCGATGTGTGGCCCGTGCTGGTCGAGCGCGCCCGGCTGAATGGAGTCGCGCTGGCGCTGATCAGTGGAACTCTTCCTCCCCACTCGCGGCGTCTCTCCGGCCTCGGCGGAGCGATCGCGCGGGACGCATATCTCGCGCTCGACGCGATCGGCGCGGCCTCGGCGGACGACGCCGGGCGGTTCGCCGCCGCGGGGGTTCCGCGCGCGCGAATCGAAGTCACGGGAGACACGAGCTACGACCAGGTGATCGCGCGCGCCGCGGCCGCGCGAGGATCGCGCGTCGTAGAGGGGCTCGCGTCCACGCGATTCACGCTCGTCGCGGGATCGACCTGGCCGGCGGACAACCGCGCGCTCTTCCCCGCATGGGAGCGCATCAGACAGCACGACTCCAAGGCGCGGCTCATCATCGCGCCGCACGATCTGTCGGACCGGCAGCTCGGCGTGATCGAGGCGTGGGCCCGGCCGTCCTACAAGCTCGCGCGGCTCAGCGAGGCGGACGCCACCAGCGCGGAGGTGATCATCGTGGACCGGTACGGAGTCCTGGGCGACATCTATGCCGTCGCCGACGTCGCGTACGTCGGAGGCGGGTTGCACCGCGCCGGCCTCCACTCGGTGATCGAGCCCGCGGCGTTCGGCGTTCCCGTGATCTACGGCGCCACGCACGCGCGCCGGCGCGACGCGGATCTGCTGCTCGCCGCCGGCGGCGCCGCGGCCATAGACAGCGCCGCTTCGCTGGAGCGCGCGGTCGCCGCGTGGCTGCCGGAAGCAAAAAGAAAAACCGCGGGCGCCAGGGCGCTCGCGGTCGTCGGGCAGGAAGCCGGCGCTTCAGAGCGGACCTACGCGCTCCTGACCGCCCTCATGCCCGCGCCGCCTTTGCCGGACTGAGTCGCGCCGCCCGACGGCATGCCCGGTACGGGCAGATGCTCCGGCGTGTGGCGCGGAGCGCCGGCCGGGTGCAGAAAGAATCCCTGCACCAGATGCACGCCGAGTGATTTCAGGATCTCCAGCTCCGCCGCCGTCTCCACGCCCTCGGCTATGACCTGCGCGCCCTGATCGTTCGCGAACCTGATCATCGTCTCGACGAGGTTCTGCTTGATGAAGTTCTCGTCGATGCAGTTGATCAGCGAGATGTCGAGCTTGATGAAGTCGGGCTCCAGATTGGCGATCGAGCCAAGTCCGGCGTAGCCGCTGCCCGCATCGTCCACGGCGAAGCGGAAGCCGGCGTCGCGGAAGGCCTGCAGCCGGTTCCGGAACTTGGGATAGTCCTTGATCGCGGTTCGCTCGGTGATTTCGATCACGACGCGCTTCGGGTCGGGCGCGTTGAGCTGCTCCGGGGTGAACGTCGGATCGGCGAAGTCGCCGGGATCCACGTTCAGGAAGAGCAGCTCGCCCTGATCGAACCGGTGCTGCATCCCCTCGATGGCGCGCGCCCGGCAGATCCGGCTGAGCTCCCAGAGCAGGTCGCCGCGCGCCGCGACCTCGAACATCACCTCGGGGCTGCGCATGCTGCGCATCACCCCGCGGGCAAGGGCCTCGTAGCCGAAGATTTCGCCGGTCTCTGCTACGACGATCGGGTGATAGTCTACGTACACTCCGCGCGTTCTGATGCTCTCGCGAAGGTCCTCCAGCTTCTTGACCGTCTCCCGCGCTTCGACGCTCTGCGAGGAGAGCACCGCCTGGCGCACGCCGCGGTATATCTGCCGCTCCAAGCGGAACTTGGGATTGACCATGACATGCGCGCGGCCCGCGTATATGTCGAAGAGCGACGCAATCTCCTCGCCGTGCGCCGCTTCTATTCTCTCGGAGACGTGCTTCTGGAGCCCGCTGATGATCTCCGTGATCTGCTCGTCGCTCGCCGCCTCGAAGCCTGGCTCCGGGATATGGAAGAAGACGAAGTCGTCGTCGTTGGTGAACCGGACCATGACGCGCGAAGACCGGAGCGGGCTGTCGTGCAGATAGGCGCGCGTCGCGGCCGCGGTGGTGGCCAGCACGGCGTCGAGCTTCTCCCAGCCATAGATCTCCTCGATCTTCGAGTAGCGGCTGAAGTTGAAGTACAGTATCAGCAGCTCGCCGCGCTCGACGATCGCGCGCCGCATGCTCTCGACGGCCGCCTGGAGAGTGGGGAGGCCGGTTACGCCGTCGTAGAGTAGGTGCTCGGTCTCCATTTACCGGCCCGGCGAGAGCATCCGCGCATTGCGCTCCACGGTGTCCGCGAGCTTGGAGAGCTCGAAGGGTTTCTCGACGAAATCGTCGGCGCCGGTCTGGATCGCCTGGCGCTTGTTGGTCCAGTCGTGCAGAGCCGTCACCATGATCACGCGCACCGGGTGCGCGGCGTCGGGATTCTGCTTCATCTCACGGC
>JBPPMH010000086.1:0-17297 GCA_051305945.1 Gemmatimonadaceae bacterium | reverse complement strand
GCTGATGGATGCGCTGCTGGCTCGCCGCGCCCTCCGATGACATTCACTGACAAGGAACTTCCGGCGACGCGCACCGCGCGATCGCCTTCCTGAAAATGGCCATTCTAGAAGACCGCCGCCTCACCCCCGCGCACGGCATAATCGGCCGGGACAAGGACCGCTTTCTTTCCGAAGAGAATCCTTTCGAATCGATGATGTCGCGCTTCGACCGGGCGGCGGAGCTGCTCGATCTCGACGTTGGGCTGGTGAAAGTGCTGCGGCAGCCCGAGAAGCAGATCATCGTCGCCGTCCCGGTGCTGAAGGACGACGGCAGCGTGGACGTGTACACCGGTTACCGCGTGCTGTACAACACGTCCCGCGGACCGGCCAAGGGCGGAATCCGGTTCGACACCGCCGTGACGCTCGAGGAAGTGAAGGCGCTCGCGGCATGGATGACGTGGAAGTGCGCGGTCGTGGACATCCCGTTCGGCGGCGCCAAGGGCGGAGTTAACTGCGACCCCGAGAAGATGAGCGTCGGGGAGCTGGAGCGGATGACGCGGCGCTACACCGCGGCAATCATCAACACGCTCGGCCCCGATTCCGACGTGCCCGCTCCGGACGTGAACACCAACGAGCGCGTGATGGCGTGGCTCATGGACACGTACTCGATGCACGTCGGCCACACGGTGACGGCCGTCGTCACCGGCAAGCCGGTGGTGATGGGCGGCTCGCTTGGCAGGCGAGAGGCGACCGGTCGCGGCTGTCAGATCGTGACCAAGGAAGCGCTCAACCACCTCGGCCTCGCGGTGCGCAACGCGACGGTCGCGGTGCAGGGCTTCGGCAACGTCGGGTCGGTTGCGGCCGATCTACTGTCGCAGGAGGGTTGCAGAATCGTCGCGATCGGCGACCGGCACGTCTCGCTGTATAACGCGGACGGCATCGACACCCAGAAGGCCATCGAGCACTACCGCAAGCACGGCACGCTGAAGGGGTTCGCGGGCGGCGACAAGATGAAGCAGGAGGAGCTGCTGACGCTGGACGTGGACGTGCTCCTGCCCGCCGCGCTGGAGAACGTCATCACGACCAAGAACGCGTCGCAGGTTCGGGCGAAAATCATCTGCGAGGGCGCGAATGGGCCGACCACCGCGCCGGCCGACGCCATCCTGGACGAAAAGGGCGTGTTCGTGATTCCCGACATCCTCGCCAACGCGGGCGGCGTGACTGTCTCGTACTTCGAGTGGGTGCAGAACCGCGGCGGATATTTCTGGACCGAGGACCTCGTCAACGACCGGCTACGCGACATCATGTGCCGCAGCTTCGCGAACGTCCTGGACATCGCCAAGAAACACAAGGTGAACATGCGCACGGCGTCGTACATGCTTTCGGTCGAGCGGGTCTCGACGGTGCACAAGCTGCGCGGCATCTACGCCTGATCCCCGCCGATGCGCGTGATCGTCGCGGTGGTGGGGAAGCCGAAGGATTCTTCCCTGGCCGGCGCGATCGCCGAGTATGAGAAGCGCGCGGCGCGGTACTGGCCGATCGAGGTAGTGGAGGTGCGGGAGGAGTCGGGCAAGGGCGCTTCCCCGGAGATGGTGAAGCAGCGTGAAGGCGACCGGCTGCGCGACCGGATCGGGGAGCCTGCGCGCGCGGTGGTGTGCGATCCGGGCGGGCGCGCGTTCGATTCGGTTCAGTTCTCCGCGTGGCTGCAAGCCGAGCGCGAGTCGGGCCGTGACTTCGCGTTCGTGATCGGTGGAGCGCACGGGATCTCAGATGAATTACGCGATGGAGCCCGCATGCGACTCTCGCTTGCGCCGTGGACTTTGCCGCACGAGTTGGCCCGCCTGGTGCTCGCGGAGCAACTTTACCGGGCCGGAACGATCGTTCGCGGCGAGCCGTACCACAAATGAACCGGAGTCCTACGTGCCAAGAGCCAATAGCCAACAGCTAATAGCTGTCCCCGTATGACCGAGTGGTTCGAGAAGTGGTTCGGCGAGGAATATCTCGCGCTGTATCCGCACCGCGACGAGCGGGAGGCGGCCACGGCCGTCGGCCTGGTCGAATCCAACTTGGGCGGGATCAAGGTGGATCGCGCCCTGGACCTCGCGTGCGGGGCCGGAAGGCACTCGCGGCTGCTGAGCGAGCGATGGTGGACGGCCGGGTTCGACCTGTCCGCGCCGCTGCTCGAGCGGGCGAAGGCCGCTGATCCGGACGGCTTTTACGTCCGCGGCGACATGCGGGCGCTGCCGTTCGTGGACCACGGCTTCGATCTGGTCGTGAACCTGTTCACCAGCTTCGGCTACTTCGACAACGACGCGCAGCACCTGCGCGTACTTGCCGAGGTCGCGCGCGTGACGCGGCGCGGCGGAAAGTTCGTGCTCGACTTCCTCAACTCCGATCACGTGCGGAGTTCGCTCGTGCCGAAGGAGAGCAGCAACATCGGCGGGCGCGCCGTCGAAGTGCGCCGGGAGATATCGCCGGACGACAGGTTCGTGGTGAAGACCATCGCGGCGGGCGGAGAGACCGGCGACCAGACGTTCGTGGAGCGCGTGCGGCTGTTCGACCGGCTCGATTTGGAGACGATGCTGGAGGAGAGCGGCTTCGGCGTGGAGCAAGTGCTGGGCGACTACGCCGGCGGCGCCCATTCGACCCGCTCGCCCCGCACGATCATGTTCGCGATAAGGGAATGACGCTCGAGCTCCGCTCGCGGCCACTGAGCGCATCGCCATTGGTTGCGCTGGCAGGGCAACACGACACTCCCACAGACTGGTACGAGCCGCGCCCGGATGCCCAAGGCTGGCAGCGTCGCGTCACGGAGACCGCCGCCGAGTTCGAGGGCGGAGCGTGGCTGCGCGCGCTGGCTCCCGCGCTCGACGCGAAGGGAGCAGCCGCCGAGCGATTGCAGCGCGTCGCGAGGTCGGGCGGAGTCGTGGTCACGACGGGGCAGCAGCCCGGATTGTTCGGCGGACCATTGTACACCTGGTTCAAGGCGATGTCCGCGCTCGCGCTGGCCGAGGATCTGGAGAGGCGCACGGGTGTCGCGGCCGCGCCCGTGTTCTGGGCGGCGACCGACGACTCTGATTTCGCGGAGGCGAGCGAGACGACGGTGAGCGTGCCGGGGGGCGCAGAGGTCATCCGCATCGAATCCGGGGCGGATGCAGGCTCGCCGATGTCCGCCGTGCCGCTGGGTGATCTCGGCCCGCAGCTCGACGCTCTCACTCGCGCGTGCGGCTCCGCGCCGAACGGCGCAGCGCTGGAGGCCGCGCGCGCGGCGTACACCAGTGGCGCTACCGTCGGAGACGCGTACGTGCGGCTCCTCCGGGCGATTCTCGAGCCGGCAGGGGTGGCGGTGCTGGACGCCTCCCACCCCGCGGTTCGTGGAGCCGGGCGTCCGCTGCTCGAGAAGGCCCTCGCGCGCGGGCCCGAACTCGAGGCCGCGCTGAAGCAGCGATCCAAGGCACTGAAGGAGGCTGGCCACCGCGCGCAGGTCGCGCACGTGGCCGGCAGGACGCTCGTATTCACGACGGGGAGCGATGGGCGGCACCGCGTGCGAGTGCGCGAGGCGGAAGCTCTGGCCGGATCGAATTCCGCCGACATCTCACCGAACGTGCTGCTGCGGCCGGTGATGGAGCGGGCGATACTGCCGACCGTCGCGTACGTGGGAGGGCCCGCGGAGATCGCCTACTTCGCGCAGGTCAGCGCCGTGGCCGACGAGCTTGGCGCGAAGCGCCCGTTGATCGTGCCGCGCTGGTCGGGCGTGATCGTGGAGCCGCACGTGCGGAAGGTGCTCGACCGGATCGGCGCGGACGTGGACGACTTCGCGGATCCGCACGCGGGTCTCCACCGCGTGGCGCGCGAGCAGTTGCCCGCCGGCATCGTCAAAGCGCTGAAGCAGGCACGGGCCCGCGTCGAATCGGCGCTCGACGAGCTGGGGGAAGCGGACACTGCGGCGGACGTTCTGCCGCGGGCCGTGCTCGAAGGAGCGAAGCGGCAGCTGCTGCACAAGCTCGACCGCCTCGAGCGGCGGTACGTCGCCGCGACCAAGCGCAAGGGAAGCGAGCTGCTGACCGAGGTCGGCACCGCGCGCGGCGCGCTGTACCCGGACGGCCAGCCGCAGGAGCGCGCTCTCAACGCGATACCGCTGTTGGCCAAGTACGGCGACGACGTGCTCGCGGGGATTCTCGCGCAGGCACGGGAGCACGCGGCGTCGCTGTGAGCGAGCGCACCGGCAGATCCGCGTTCCTGGTCGCGGCCGGCATATTCCTGAGCCGGATCACGGGGCTCGTTCGGGAGAGCGTCTTCGCGCACTTCTTCGGCACGTCCATCTCCGGCGACGCGTTCAACGCCGCGTTCAGGATCCCGAACCTGCTGCAGAACCTCTTCGGGGAAGGGGTGCTGTCGGCGTCGTTCATTCCGGAGTACGCCGGGCTGCGCGCACGCGGGCAGCACGAGGAAGCCACGCGGCTCGCCGGAGCGGTGTTCGCGCTGCTCTCGACCGTGGCCGCGGTGCTGGTGTTGCTCGGAATTCTGGCGGCGCCGCTGCTCGTTTCGGTGATCGCGGCGGGCTTCACCGGAGAGAAGCGGGAGCTGACGATCCAGCTCACACGCATCCTCTTTCCCGGAGCGGCGCTGCTGGTGCTGTCGGCCTGGTGCCTCGGGATTCTCAACTCGCACCGGCGGTTCTTCCTGCCGTACGTCGCGCCCGTCATCTGGAACCTGGCGCTGATCGCGACGCTGCTGTTCTACGGCGCCACGTCGTCCCAGCCGCACCTCGCGGTTTACCTCGCGTGGGGCTCAGTGGTCGGAAGCGCGCTGCAGTTCGCCGTGCAGCTGCCGGTAGTGCTCCCGCTCATCCAGGGCGCGCGGCTCACCTTCGCGCGCGGGAGCGAGAGCGTGCAGCGCGTGGTGCGCAACTTCATACCGGTGTTCGTGGGCAGGGGAGTCGTCCAGATCAGCGCGTACTTCGACACGCTGATCGCGAGCCTCGTAGTATCAGGCGCTCTGGCGGCGGTAGTGTACGCGCAGATTCTCTACCTGCTGCCGATCAGCCTGTTCGCCATGTCCGTGTCCGCCGCCGAGCTGCCCGCGATGTCGAGCATCGCCGGCGATCTCGGCGAGACGGCCGCGCACCTGCGCATGCGGCTCCGCACCGGGTTGCGGCGCATCGCGTTCTTCGTCGTGCCGTCGGCTGTCGCATTTCTCTTTCTGGGCGACGTCATCGTCGGCGCCATCTATCAGCGGGGCGAGTTCACCCGCGCCGACACCATCTGGGTATGGCAGATCCTGATCGGGTCGTCCATCGGGCTGCTGGCGTTCACCCTGAGCCGGCTGTACGCCTCGACGTTCTACGCGACGCGCGACACGCGCACGCCGGTCCGGTATGCAATCATCCGGATCACGATCAGCGTGGTGCTGGGGCTGCTTCTCGCCGTCGTTCTCCCGCGCGCGCTCGACGTCGATCGCAGGCTCGGCGCGGTAGGGCTTACGCTGGCGGGCGGCCTTGCGGGGTGGGTCGAGTACGCGCTGCTTCGCCGCGGCCTGGCCAAGCGGATCGGGCACGTTCCCGTCGAGCTCAACCACCTGATGAAGCTGCTCGCCATCGCCGGCGTGGCGGCCGCGGCGGCGGGGTGGATGCGCACGCTGTTCATCGGCGACACCCAGCCCCTCGTCCTCGCACTGGCCATCCTGCCCGTGTACGGCGCGATCTATCTCGGCGCCGCCTGGCTTCTAGGCGTCTCCGAGCTCTCGGGCCTCCTCAAGCGCAGTCAATAGGCGACTCGTTCGCTGCTAGCTGCTGGCTGTTCTATTCATGCACGTCCGGCCAGGCGGCGCGCGGCTAGCGCAAAATGAAAAAAATACCGGTTGAGTGAAGCGGCGTCCGCCCCACGCTCGCGTCCCCAGAAGAGCGCGCAGAATTGCTCTCTTGCTCTGAGTACTTCGCGGCGCCGAGCTCCTCGCCACCGGTCATCCGCGGCTGTCAGATCGAAAAGCTCGAGGCCGCGGTCGACGGCGGCGTCCCGCCGGTCCTGGCGGCCCGCCTCCTGAGCCGACACCGCTCGGGAAACCTCACTCCCGATGTTGGCAAGCTGCTCGATCAGCGATAGCGAGCCCCATTTACCCGCCGCCAAACCGGCGTGTCCAGCCGCCGACGTAGCCATGCTATTTCACGAGCCCGTTCACGATTCTGCGGATAGCGTCCCGTAACCCTGGGTCTTCCACCCCGCGGGAGCGGTTTCCCTGTGACGGTCGGACGTTAATCATGGAATCGTATTCGATCCAGTCTTCGTCCTCCGCTCCGGGATAGAGGTTGATTCCCCAAAGGTGGCTTTGCGAGGATCCGTCGTCCAACAACACCGCCTCTTCATCCGAGTGCAGCTCACCGCCCAGAGCCATGATCCGCCGTTCGACGTCGACCACGGCTTTTACCATGTCGCCGAACTGTTCGGCGGCGATCGAGCTGAGCTCCGCGCGTGTCAGCGGCGTTCTCACTATGCGGGGCGGCGGCATTTCCATCGCGATCTCGCTCAAGGGATATCGCGAAGTTAATCAGGGCCACGTTCCCGCGTCACGGGCGTGGGCTCGTCTCTCACCGCTGCCACCTGTACCAGCAGATCGTTCTCGGTAGGCGCCCAGGTGAATCGTATGCGCCCTGCAGGATCCAGCACGTAGTAAGCGGGCGTACCGAAGTTCCGGAACGACTTCGACGCTTCTCGTCGCAGTTCGTGGTAGACGGGCGTTGACACTTTATGCTCCTTCAGAAACGCGCTGAGCGCAGCAGAGGGAGGCTCGTCCACGATCAGAAAAGCCGGGACGCCTTGGCCGCGTAGCACCGTCGCTACCGAATCGATTCGCGGAAGCGCGGCGAGCGCCGGGCCGCAGAAACGCGACCAAAACACGACCAGAGCCGGGCCACCCGCGATGAGATCGCGAAGCCTGATCACGCGCCCCGCGCTGTCGGTCAGCTGCGGCTCTCCGGTGACATGGCGCAGGACCGCCGACGCCATGGTGGCCTTCGCCATGAACACCTTGGCATCGGCAACCGCATCCCTCCAGGCGTTCGCCCCGAGAACGCGCTCGGCGATCGTCGCCATGCTATCGCGATGTGCCTCGGTTGTGCGCGGATCGGCCGCGATCTTCGCCTCGATCACGATGGCTCCCACGGTGTCGCCCGCATTCATGCGAGCGTCGGCGACGTCGAGGAAGAGAGCGTGGTCCCAGCCATCGCCTACGGCGAGCGCCAGCGTGTCCAGTCCTCCCCGTTGGTTTCCGGCATCCAGCAGCCCGCGTCCGATCGCCGCGAACAAACGTCGTCGCTTGGCGGCGGTCCCCCTGGCGTGCGCTGCCCGCGTAACGCCCAGACCCCGTACGTCGCGATGTATCACGGCCAGCTGCTCGCGCAAGATTATGAGGCCTTCTTCCCGTAACTCGGGATATTTCAGAAAGTTGGACGCATTATGACGCACAAGGGACGGAGTTCCGGCCATCTGGCGGTGCGTCCATCGCCGGTACGCCGACGCGTCATTCTTCTGGCGGCTGATCTGGATTCCAACTTGGAATATGATGTTGCCGGCTTCGGTGACGGGCCCGTGCTGCTCCCAAATCTTTTCGATATCCACAAGCATGCGCTCGTCCCATTTGCCGTCTACCCACGGGTATTTTCTGAGCGCTCGAAGAGTTGCATGTGTAACAGTTTCCGGGTTCCTGGGAGCTTCACGTCGCAGACGCTCCCACCAGTAATTCCACGCGGCCGTGTCCTCTTGCGCGTAGGCGCGATAGGTAAGTTGCGCCAATTCCTCCAGAGGGATCGACGGTGCCGCCCGGTAGGCTGCCACCAGTGCCTCTATACGAGGCAGCCGTGCGGCAGCCGCGCTATCCGCGGCGGCTTTGTCGAGCACTTCTCCCTCGAAGAACTCGAGGGCGCCCCACGACCGGATTTGGTTCGGGTATAACTCGGCTCTGCGTCGAGCGGTTGCGTACGCCTCCTCCCAGCTAACGCCTACGTACGCGTTCTCCCGCTGTTCGAGGGCGTCGAATGTCGGTTTCCCGTCGGAGCCGAAGAGCATGACTTCCCAGGGTCGGTCGGTTCGGTCGTCGACGACACTTGCCTCGAAATCCTCTACCGCCATGAAGGCAAACACCACGGAGTCCGGAAGCACGAACGTCCCGCGGAACATTCCTCTCCCGTCGCGCACTAGAGTGTCGAGAACGACCTCTTCGACGCCGCGATAGAAGGATTGCGAATGCCGCGTACGAACGCTGGCGCGCAGAAGTAACCGCTCAGCGTGGGGGAAGAGCGATTGGAGAGGGCGGTACAAGACGCTGATACTGTCGCCGGCGCGCGGTGCGGCTGTTGAAAGAGTGAGCTCGCTTTCAACCGCGACGGCTCCTAATTGGCGTGTCGAGGAGAAAACCCCCGCGGCGACAATAAGCGCCGCGGCCGCAGCGATCGGCACTGCAAAACGCCGCGCAGGCCGGAGCTCCTCGGCTGAGGACTGCGGCAGAAGCACGCGTTCGCCCGCTTCGCGCCGCAAGCGAATCGCGACGATGCCATCGACGCTCGTGCCAGGTGCAGGAAGCGCTGCTGCAAGCGCCATCGTAGATCGCGTCGCAGCCACGTACGCGAAACACTTCTCACAGCGCCCAACGTGGGATGCTACGCGCCGGCGAGCACCGGGCGCGAGGTCGTCAGTGGAGAAGAGCGACAGGGTGAGATCGGTCGGGTGAATGAACATCATGACGTCTGCCTCGAGTAGTTGAGCGCAATCATCTTGTCAGGTCCTTCTGGAGCAGGCGGAACGCCCGCGAGAGGCGCATCTGCGAAGCTGCCACCGAAATCCCGAGCGTCGCCGCGGTCTCGGCGTGCGAATAACCTTCGACGACCTTGAGCACGAAAACCGCGCGAAGATTGTCAGGCAGCGCACGTACGGCATCGCCGACCTGCATCTGCTCCAGCGTGTCACCGTGATTCTCCGCACTGGCTGGTAAGCTGTCGGTGAGATCGACTTCGGCCCGGTTTCCTCGGCGACGCACGCGACTCAGCGCTACGCGTGCCGCAACGCGATTTAGCCAGCGATCGAACTTTCCTTCGGGCGCGTAGCGGGCCAGCGCGGTAGACAGGCCAAGAAACACGTCCTGGAGCACATCCTCGGCATCCTGCACGGAGCCGGTGATGTAATAAGCGACCCGCATAACTCCGTCGCCGTAGCGCCGGTAGAGAGTGTCGAGCGCGTCCGGATCCCCCGCCTTCGCGCGCGCAATCAGCTCCTGTATGTGGAGCTCCGGATGCACGGCACGCGCGACCGAGTTGGCAAGCAGTGTCATGCCGGTAAGATGGGGCGCGGAGTCTTCATGTATCAGTAGAAACGTCGCAAAGCGCGCAAAACCAACACGCGGCGCCGTTCCAGGTGGGAAATCAGCCGATGGTGGGGGTATAATTAGACGTGCAACCCCTCCCCGACCTCGTCGCCTCGAAAGTCCCGCATCTCCCCGAATCCCCCGGCGTGTACCTGTGGAAGGGGCGCGACGGGACCATTCTGTACGTCGGCAAGGCGGCCAAGCTTCGTTCTCGGGTGCGGAGCTATTTCGGGAACGATCCGGGCACGAGCCTCAAGACCACGTACCTCGTCACGCAGATCGCCGACGTGGACACGATCGTCGTCCCGACCGAGGCGCATGCGCTGATCCTCGAGGCGAACCTGATCAAGGAGCACCGCCCGCGGTTCAACATCGCGATGAAGGACGACAAGTCGTACCCGTTCATCAAGGTGACCGCTCAGGAGCCATTTCCGCGGGTGTTCGTGACGCGGCGCGTGACGAATGACGGCGCCAAGTACTTCGGCCCGTACACCGACGTCGGCGCCATGCGGCGCGCGCTCAACGTGGTGAAGCGGATTTTCACCGTGCGCTCGTGCAGCTACGACATGCCGACAGACATGCCCGAGCGGCCGTGCCTCGACTACTACATCAAGCGGTGCAAGGCGCCGTGTATCCTGGCGCAGTCGCAGCAGGAATACCGGCAGATGATCGACGAGGTGCTGCTGTTCCTCGGCGGCCGCGCGAGCGAGGTCGTGCGCCGCGTGCGCGCGCGGATGGAGGAGGCCGCGGAGAAGATGGACTTCGAGCGCGCCGCCGAGCTGCGCGACGTGCTGCACCATCTCGAGCGCATGGAAGCGCCCACCGTCGTGCTGCGCGTGGAGGGCGGTGATCGCGACGTCGTCGGCTACGCCCGCGACGGGGACGACGCGTGCGTTACGATGCTCCGCATCCGGGAAGGGAAGCTGCTCGCGCGCGAACACCGGTTCCTGGAGAATGTCGAGGGCGAGCCCGATCCGGCGGTCCTGTCCGCGTACCTCGCGGCAAGCTACCCGGCCATGCCGGAGCGCGCGCGCGAGCTGCTGCTGCCGTTCGACTTCGAGGACCGCGAGCTGCTGGAGCAGTCGGTGCCGGACGCGAAGATGAGCGTGCCGCAGCGCGGACCCCGGCGCGAGCTGGTGGATCTCGCCGAGCAGAATGCCAGGCATTTGCTGGAGGAGCTGAAGCTGTCGTCGCTCGAGTCGGAGGAGCGCGCGGGCGAGCCGGTCTATGATCTCCAGCGCGAGCTTCGGCTCGAGCGGCTGCCGCGTACGCTGGTTTGTTTCGACATCTCGACGGCGCAGGGAACCGACACCGTCGGCTCGGCGGTCTGGTTCGAGAACGGGCGCCCGAAGCGCGGCGAGTACCGCAAGTTCCGCGTGAAGACCGTGGAGGGAAGTGACGACTTCGCGTCCATGCGTGAGGTGGTGACGCGCTACTTCAATCGACGCATGGCTGACGAGAAGCCCAGCCCGGAGCTGGTGGTGATCGACGGCGGCCGCGGCCAGCTCTCCGCCGCGCACGAGGCGATGGAGTCGGTCGGCCTGGGCGACCGCCCGCTGATCAGCCTCGCGAAGAAGGAGGAGGAGGTGTACGTGTGGGGGAGAACGGAGCCCGTCAGAATCTCTCGGCGATCGCCCGCGTTACGGTTGCTGCAGCAGGCGCGGGACGAGGCGCACCGGTTCGCCGTGACGTACAATCGGAAGCGTCGCTCGATGCGCACCGTGACGTCGGAGCTGCTTCAAATTCGCGGGGTCGGCCCGACGAAAAGGCGGCAGCTGATTCAGTCATTCGGTAGTCTGGACGGCGTGCGCCAGGCCACGCCGGAGCAAATAGCGGAGCTTCCGGGCTGGACCATCGTGAGCGCGGGGAAGCTGCTCGCCCAGTTGGCACGCCTGAGCGAAACGGTTTAGCCACCGGAGCTGGCCGCTACGCGTCCTTGTCTTCCAGCACCACTACGCGCAACGGCTGAAAGTTCGCGTCCATCAACGCCAGCAGCTTCCACCCCGCGGCGCGGATCTTCTTCAGATCCTCGACGAAGTGCTCGTTGCCTAACGCCTCCGATTCCTCCAATAGCATCTCGGAGTAGCCGAGCATCTGGCTGAGCGGCGTGCGGAGATCGTGCAGCAGCGTTGCGGGGACGAGATAGCGCAGATCTTCCGGGGGACCACCATCCTCGGTCACGCGGGTCGCGCTCCGGCCGAGTCTCTTTCCTTCGCCGCGGCGAGCAGCTTCTCGATCTTGCCAAGCAGGCGCGCGAGATCGATCGGCTTGATGTCGTAGTCGTTGCAGCCTGCCTCGATCGCCTTGTCGCGGTCGCCCGACATCGCATGGGCGGTAAGCGCGATCACCGGGATATGGCAGGTAGCCGGCGCGGCCTTGATCCGGCGGGTCGCCTCCCAGCCGTCGAGCACGGGCAGGCTCATGTCCATCAGGATAAGGTCCGGCGTCGCCGACCCGGCCATGTCCACGCCCTCCTGGCCGTCGAACGCGAGCACGACCTCGTAGCCCTTTCGCGCGAGCCGGCGCGAGAGCATGTCGCGGTTCATCTCGTTGTCTTCCACCAGCAGGATCTTCGCCAATGGCATGCTCCCGTTACCGGTCACGCGTGGACCTCGATCGGCTTTTCGTGCATCGCCAAGGTGGCGGCAAGCGGCGACCTGTGATCGTCCAGCAAATCGCGCACCTGATTCAGCAACGACTCGCGCGAATCGCCGGCCTTCCGGATGATCGACTCCACGTAACCGTTCAGCCGCTGCCGGTCGTCGTTCGTGAGATCCATCGCCGTCAGCACCACGATCGGAATCGAGCGCCACTCGGGATGCCGGCGTACGCGCGCGGCGAACTCGAAGCCGTCCATCTCCGGCATCATCAGGTCCAGCAGGATGAGGCGCGGGCGCTCGCGCTCCATGCTCTCCAGCGCCTCGCGGCCGTTCGCGGCCTCGCTGACCTTCCACCCTTCCTTCTCCAGCATCTTCCGCGTGAGCGCGCGCGTGGACGGATCGTCCTCCACGAGGAGCACGGGGCACGGCGGAGTGTCGCACGTGTGCTTCCGGAGGATCTGCGCCAGGCGCCTGCGATCGATCGGCTTGGTGGCGTAGTCGGCCGCGCCGAGGGTGAAGCCGCGGTCGGGGTCGTCGACCATGGTCACCATGATCACTGGGATGTCCCGCAGCGCGACGTCGGACTTGAGCGAGGTCAACACGCTCCAGCCGTCCATGCCGGGCATCATCACGTCGAGCGTGATCGCGACCGGCTTGAACTGGCGCGCGAGCCGGAGCCCTTCCTCGCCGCTGCCCGCTGCGCGCACGTTGAATCCTTCATTCGTCAGGAACTTCTTCATCAGCTCACGCTGAGTGAGGTCGTCGTCGATCACGAGAATGCACGTCGCCCCCGACGTGAGCGGAACCCCGTTGTCGTCCACTCTGCAGCTGGCGTTCCCGGGCACAACGTCGCTCTGCGCGCTCGCGAGCTCGGGAAGCGCGTCCGATACGTGCGCCGGAAGCTTGATGGTGAACACGCACCCCTCGCCCGGCGTGCTGTGCACCGTCACGTCGCCGCCCATCATCTGGCAGAATCTCCGGGTGAGGGCGAGACCCAGCCCTGTACCGCCGAATTTTCGGGTGGTGGACGCGTCCGCCTGGGTGAAGTCCTGGAAGAGCTTGACGATCTGGTCGGCGCTCAGGCCGATGCCCGTGTCCGTGATGCGGAACACGACCCAGTCTTCGCCGTCCATCCGCTCCCGCCCGGCCTCGAGCGTGATGCTGCCGTTCTGAGTGAACTTGACGGCGTTGGACAGGAGATTGAACAGCGCCTGGCGAACCTTGATCTGGTCGGCGTGCATCGCGCCGATGTCGGGCGCCAGCTCGACGTGCAGCGTGTTCGCGTTCGTCTCCACCATCGGCTGGAACGTGCACGCCACCTCATTCACCATTCCGGCGACGTCGAAGCTCTCCAGGAACAGCTCCATCTTGCCGGCTTCGATCTTGGAAAGATCCAGAATGTCGTTGATGAGCGTGAGCAGGTGCTTGCCCGCGCTGTTGATCTTCTCGAGGTCGGCACCGAACTCGACCAGCTCGCGCTCGACTGCCTCTTCCTGGAGCATTTCCGAGTAGCCGAGGATGGCGTTGAGCGGCGTGCGCAGCTCGTGGCTCATATTGGCGAGGAACAGGCTCTTGGTCTTGTTAGCCGTCTCCGACGCTTCCTTCGCCTTGGCGACTTCCTCTTCGGCGCGCCGGCGCTCGGTAACGTCTTCCATCGCCAGCACCAGCAGTTCGCCGTGATGACCAGCTTGCAACTTGCGCGCGTTGAGCAGCATGACACGCCAGCCGATCGCGGGGAAGTCGTGCTCCAGCTCGAAGTCGTTGAACACGGAGCTCATCGGCACGATGTCTTCCAGCAGCGTCCGCAGGGCAGGGATGTCCCACTGGCCGTTGCCCAGCTCGTAGATCAGCCGGTTCTCGGTCTCCTCCAGCGTTACCTGAAAGGTCTGGTAGAAGGCGCGGTTGCCGGACCGCACGCGGAGCGTGGTGTCGAGAATCAGCAACGGCTCGCGAACGGTGTCCACGATGTTCTGCGCGTACGTCTCGATGGCCTTGAGATCCGCTTCCACGCGCCGGCGCTCGGTCACGTCCTCCATCGCGAGCACTAGCAGCTCGGTGTGGCTGCCCGCCCGGAGTTTCCGGCCGTTGAGCAGCATGATCCGCCGCCCGATGATCGGAAAGGTGTGCTCCAGCTCGAAGTCGTTGAACACAGAGCTGGTCGGGATCACGTCCTCGAGCAGGGTGCGCAGGGCCGGGATGTCCCACTGCCCGTTCCCCAACTCGTAAATGAGCCGGTCTTCGGTCTCCTCGCGGGAGACGAGGAACGTCTGGTAGAACGCCCGGTTGGCGCTCCGGACGCGGAGGGCATTGTCGAGCATCAGAAGCGGCTCCCGCACCGTCTCGACGATGTCCTGGGCGTACGTCTCGATTTCCTTGACCAGCGGTGGATTCCGGTTCATCACTGCGTGGGATGCGGGGCGCATCTGTTCCTCTGTACCCAATCAAGCGCACTTGCCATGCCGCTCTCCATTCCCGCGTTTTATTTATTTGTCAGACTTTTGTGATAAGCCGTAACCCGTTGAGTGTGCTTGTTTTCTGGCCACGAACGGATAAATTACTTGAGCTATGATAAAAGTCGCCCGCGTTCTCGCGGACAGCATTGCGGAGCAGGTTGGAATCGTTCCGGGAACGGAGCTCAAGACCGTCAACGGGCGCAAGCTGAGCGACTTCCTCGATTGGGAATTCCTGACCGCCGAGGACGAGCTGCTGATCGAGGCCGCGCTGCCTGGTGGAGAAGAGCTCGTTCTCGAGATCGAGCGGCCCGACGCCGAGTCGCTGGGAGTGGTGCTCGAGCCGCCCAACATCCGCCGCTGCGCCAATCGCTGCGAATTCTGCTTCATCGAGGGGCTGCCCACCGGGCTCCGCCGCTCGCTGTACGTCCGCGACGACGACTATCGCCTGTCCTTCGCGTACGGCAATTTTGCCACCCTGTCAAATCTCAAGCAGCGCGACATCGACCGCATTCTCGAGTACAGGCTCTCGCCGCTGTACGTTTCCGTCCACGCCACCAATTGGGAAGCGCGGAAGGTCCTGCTCAACAACCCGCGCGTGCCGAACGTCGTGGAGCAGCTCACCGCGCTCGCCGCGGGAGGGATTCGCTTCCATTGCCAGATGGTGATCGTCCCCGGCTTGAACGACGGCGCGGTACTCGAGGAATCCATCAGCGACCTCTGGGATCTCGGCGACGCGGTGCTGTCGTGCGCGGTCGTGCCGGTGGGGCTGACGCAGTTCTCCCACCTGTATACGGGCGAGACGATGGACGTGAAAAATGCGACGCGCATCCTCGAGCAAGTGGAAGCGTGGGGCGAGCGCGCGCAGCGCGAGCGCGGCGAGACGTGGATCGCCGGCTCCGACGAGCTGTATCTGCTCGCCGGGCGCGAGCTCCCCGGAGAAGAGTTCTATGGTGAGTTCGCGCAGATCGAGAACGGCGTGGGCGCGGTCACGTCGCTGCGGAAGCAGGTTCGTGAAGGGCTCGGCAGGCTCGACCGGCTCGACGGCATGCGTATCGGCGTAGTCACCGGCAAGTCCATGGAGTCGCTGATGCCGGAGCTGCTCGCCGAACTGCACCGCGTGACCGGCGCGACGTTCGAGCTGATCCCGCGGGTGAACACGCTCTTCGGTCCCGCGATCGGCACCGCCGGACTGCTCGTCGGCGCGGATCTGCGCGCCGCGCTGCAATCGCGCGGCGATCTCGACCTCGCTCTGATTCCCGCGGAGACGATCAACGACGACGGCCTGTTCCTCGACGACGATTCGCTCGCCGCGCTGCGCGCCGCCATGCCGATGCCCGTGCTCCCGTCGTACGATTTCATAGACGCGCTCGAGCGCGCGCCGCTCGAAGCGGCGCTGGCCGCGTGAACATTCCCGTCGTAGCAATCGTAGGCCGGCCCAACGTCGGCAAGTCGGCGCTGTTCACCCGCATCATCGGCGAGAACTCCGCGATCGTGAGCGATGAGGCCGGCACGACACGCGACCGGCACTTCGGCAGGGCGGACTGGAGCGGCAGGCAGTTCTGGCTGGTGGACACGGGCGGGCTGGCTGACGATCCGCGCATGCCGATGGACGTCGAGATCCGCCGCCAGGTGGACGAGGCCATCGCCGAAGCCGACCTGATGCTGCTCGTGGTGGACGCGAAGGCCGGGCTGCACCCGAGCGACCGCAAAGTCGTGGACCTGCTGCGCGACTCGCAGAAGCCGTGGCTGCTCGTCGCGAACAAGGTGGACAATCCCGCGAGCACCGACTTCTACGAGTTCTACGAGCTGGGCGCGGGCGACCCGCTGCCGGTGTCCGCGGCCAACGGCAAGAACTCCGGCGACCTGCTCGACGCCTTGGTAGAGAAAATCCCCGAGGTCACGCAAGAGCCGCCCGATGAACTGCGCGTCGCGGTAGTCGGGAGGCCGAACGTCGGCAAGTCGTCGCTGGTCAACAAGCTCCTCGGCGAGGAGCGGCTGGTTGTCGCCGACGAAGCCGGCACCACCCGCGACGCGATAGACACGCCCGTATCGTACCACAGCCGCCCTATGGTGTTCGTGGACACGGCGGGCCTGCGCCGGCAATCCAAGGTCAGCGACGGGATCGAGTTCTACTCGACGCTGCGTACGCGCCGCGCGATCGAGAGCGCCACGATCTGCGTGCTGCTCATCGACGCAGTCGAAGGGCTGCACAACCAGGACCTCAAGATCGCCAACCTGGCATGGGAGGCAGGGCGCGGCCTGATCGTCGTGGTCAACAAGTGGGATCTCGCCGACAAGGACGACAAGAGCGCGGCAAAGTTCCAGAAGGAAGCGGGCGAGAAGGCGCCGTTCCTCAAGTTCGTGCCGTTCGTGTTCACATCGGCGCTCACGGGCCAGCGCGTGCAGAAGCTGTTCGAGCTCATCCTCCAGGTGGACGAAGAGCGGCAGAAGCGGATCTCCACGTCCCAAGTGAACAACACACTCGGCGAACTCGTGGCGCGGAGACAGCCGCCGCAGGCGGCGGGACACGAGATCAAGCTCAACTACGCCACGCAGGTGGAGACCGCGCCGCCGATGATCGCGGTCTTCGGCAACAATCCCGAGAAGGTGCAGGAGCACTACATCAGATATCTGCACAACGGCTTTCGCGAGGCCTGGGGGTTCACCGGCAACCCGCTGAGAGTGGTGATGCGGCGCAAGTCGGGCTGACGTGCATCCGGTCGCGGCGGTCGTGATCGCGTACCTGCTCGGTTCCGTTCCATTCGCGTACCTCGCAGGCCGTGCGCGCGGAGTGGACCTGCGGCAGCACGGATCCGGCAACCTCGGCGCGACCAACGCCGTGCGCGTCCTTGGAGTCGGCACCGGCGTCGTGGTGTACATCCTCGACACGCTGAAAGGTTTTCTGCCTGTATTT
>JBPPMH010000085.1:0-22901 GCA_051305945.1 Gemmatimonadaceae bacterium | reverse complement strand
CTCGTCGCGATCGGCTGCATGATCGAGCGGCACCGCGCGGAACTGGAAGCCGAGCTGCCGGAGGTGGATCTCTTCCTCGGCACCTCCGACGCCGACCGGCTGGTACCCGAGCTGGAGGCGCGCGGAGTGCTCGGCGGCGAAATGCTCGCACATCCGGGCGTGCGGCAGTACATGGGCGACCTCCCGCACGTGCGGTATCTCAAGGTGAGCGAGGGATGCGACCACGGCTGCGCGTTCTGCGCGATCCCGCTCATGCGAGGACGGCACCGGTCGTTTCCGCTGGACGAGGTCGTGCGCGAGGCGCAGATGCTGGAGCTGGCGGGCGCGCGGGAGATCAACCTGGTGGCGCAGGACCTGGCGCACTACGGCCGCGACCTCCGGGACGGGACGAACCTGGCGCTATTGCTCGAAGCGCTCGCGCGCGAGACGTCGATCCCGTGGATACGAATGCTGTATCTCTACTCCGCCGGGATCACGCAGCCGCTGCTGGACGTGATCGTGCGCGAGCCGCGCATTGTTCGCTACCTCGACACGCCGATCCAGCACGCGTCTGACGCGGTGCTGGCGCGCATGCGCCGGCCGGAGCGCGACCGCACAATCCGCGAGAAGGTCGCGCGCTTTCGCGAAACTATTGCCGACGTCGCCATTCGCACCACGTGCATCGTCGGCTTCCCCGGTGAGACGGACGCGGACTTCGAGCACCTCCTGCATTTTCTGGAGGATGTTCGCTTCGACCGGGTCGGCGCGTTCACGTACTCCGCGCAGGAGGGCACGCGCGCCGCGGAGCTGCCCGACGACGTACCGGAGGCGTTGAAGCGCGAGCGGCTCGAGCGCCTCACGGAGCTGCAGCGGGCGATCAGCGCCGAGAAGAACGAGGACAGAGTCGGTAAGCGCGCCGTCGCCCTGATCGACCTGCCCGACGCAGCCGCGGGCATCTCGCGCGCGCGGCTGCAATGGCAGGCCGACGACGTGGACGGCGTGACGTGGGTGGATTCCATGCAGCGCGCGGGCTCGTTCGTGGAGGTCGCGATCACGGCAGTGCGCGACGACTTCGACTACGTCGCTACGGTGGTCCGGGAGCTGCCCGACGCCGGCGGCGCGGCGCGCGTGGCGCCTGCACGCCAATCCCTCCCGCTCGCTTCGGCGGGATCGCACAGCTTTGGCCGCTAGCGACCGCCCGGCAGCCGCGATCGTCGCGCTGGTAGCGATCGTCGCGTGCGCGGCGACCGCGCTGCCGGAGTCGGAGCGGCCGCCCGAGCCGCAGGCGGGTGAGCCGTCCATCAGAGTCGCGCTGACCCTCTCCGCTCCGACGGCGACGATCGGCGCGACCGGTGCATGGCGGGTGTACGCTGCCGACGGCCGGACCCTGCTGTATCGTCCTTCCGCGCGGGACAGCTGGCGCTTCGATCCGATCGGCGGCCGTGTGCGCGGATCGTCGCAGAGCGGATTTTCCATGGCCGCGCGAAGCGGGGGCGTGGTGCTCCGTCCGTCGGATTCCACGGCGTTTCTGCTGTTCAATGGCAAGCGTTACCGGGGCGAGATCCTCATCGCGCCCGCGGGAACGGCGTTGCTGGTGGTCAACGAACTGCCGCTGGAGAGCTATCTGCGCGGAGTGGTCCCGCTGGAGATCGGAGTCCGCACGCCCGGCGAGCTTGCGGCGATAAAGGCGCAGGCCGTTGCCGCGCGCAGCTACGCGCACACGCGCATCCGGATTTCCAGAGCGCGTCCGTTCGACCTGGTCGGCACGGTCACCAACCAGGTATATGGCGGCGCCGACGCGGAGACCGCGCTCACCGACGGCGCGATCGCGGATACCCGCGGGCTCGTCCTGCACTATGATCGGCAGCCCATAGACGCGCCGTACTTCGCCAGCTGCGGCGGAAGCACGGCCGCGGGGGGAGAGCTGTTCCCCGGCGGTGATCGCCCGTATCTGCTGTCAGTGAGCGACAGAATCCCGGGAAGTGACGGCCATTACTGCGACATTTACCCGCGCGCGGAATGGACGCGCACGATCGAGGCGCGGCAGGTGAACGCTTCGCTGGAGAAATATCTCCGCGAGTACATCGCGGGGCTCCGCGGCGGCCCGGGGCGCGCGATCTCGATAGACGAAGCCGGACGCACGCGCTCCGGCAGGGTCGCGGGGCTGCGCATCCGCACGGATCGCGGCTCGCATTACCTCCGGGGCAACAGCGCGCGCTTCGTGATACGTCCCGCGAATGGCGAGATTCTGCCCAGTACCTATTTTTCTGCCGAGTCCGTCCGCGCCGCGAACGGCGACCTCGTTCGCGTGATATTCAAGGGGCGGGGCAACGGGCACGGCGTGGGCATGTGCCAGTGGGGCGCGATCGGCCGCGCGCGCGCCGGCCAGAGCTGGGAGAACATTCTGCAGACTTATTATCCGGGGACGAGACTGGAGGCATTGTACCGATGACTAGCTCCCCGATCCGCATCGGCCTGGTGGGCGCCGGCGCCATTGCGCAGCTCGCGCACCTGCCCGCGCTCTCGAAGCTGCGCGGAGGGCAACTCGTGGCGCTGTGCGACAACGACGGCCCCAAGGCGGGCGCGCTCGCGGAGCGGTTCGACGTGCCGCATGTGTTCACCGATCTCGAGGACATGCTCGAGCTGGACGAGCTGGACGCCGTGATCATCGCGACGCCCAACCATCTGCACGAGCCGCACGTGCTGAGCGCGCTCCGGGCGAAGGTGGACGTGCTCTGCGAGCGGCCGCTGGCGATGGACGCGCGCGGCGTCGAGCGGATTCTCAGCGCGTCTGAGCGCACCGGCCGGAAAGTGGTCGTCGGCAACAACCACCGGTTCCGCAACGACGTGCAGCAGCTGAGCCGCTTCCTGTACGGCGGCGAGCTGGGGCGCGTGACCGGCATGCGCGCCGGCGAATACCGGTTCCGGACTTCGCGCGAGGGCTGGCGCTTCAGGCGGGCCGAAGCGGGAGGGGGCGCGTTCTTCGAGCACGGCTTTCCGCTGCTCGACCTCGCGATGTGGCTCGCCGGATTCCCCGATCCGGTGCGGGTCACCGCGCACTCCGACCGGCAGTCCGCGCCGGGCACCGTCGAGAACTCGATGTTCGTCCACATCGAGTGCGCCGCGAACGTCGACTTCACCTTCGACATCAACTGGTCCTACATCGGCCAGGACGAGCGCTGGTGGTTCGAGGTCCTGGGCAACCGCGGCAGCGCGCGCCTCGCACCCCTGCGGGTCGTGAAGGACCTGAACGGCAAGCCGACCGACGTGTCACCCACGGGCGCGGCGGCGCGCGAGAGCGTGTTCCTCCAGTCGTACCGGGCGGAGCTGGCGCACTTCGTCGCGGTGTTGACCGGCGCGGCCGAGTACGAGCCACCGACCGATCAGCTCAAGCTCCACAGGATCATCGAGGCGGCTTATCGCTCGGCCGCCGAGGGAGCGGAGATCCGATTTTGACCGTCGGCTTCGCCGGCCGGCGCCATACCCGATTGATTCGACGGTGAAGTTGCGCGGGTGGGTTCCGACGCGGAGCGAGGCGCTCACAGTGGCCGCGTCGGCGGGACTGTTCGCGATCGCGTTTCCGCCGTTCCAGCTGCTGCTGCCTGCGTTCGTGTTTCTCGCGCCGCTGGGCGTGCACGTCGCGCGGCTCGCAGACCGCCAGGGGACAGGCTGGGAGGCGGCGCGGGCCGGGCTCTGGTTCACGCTGCTCGGCTACGGCTGCAACATCTACTGGATCGCCGTCGCGCTGTCGCTGTTCACCAATCTCGCGTTCCTGGGATACGCGGCTGCGCTCGTCTGGCTCGCCCCGTTCGGCGCGCTCACGGTCGCCGTGCTGTTCACGGCGCGCAGACACACCGGCTGGCCCATGGCGGTGCTGCTGCCGCTGACGTGGGTCTCGTTCGAGCTTGTGCTCAATTACCTGAGCGATCTGTCGTTCCCCTGGCTCCCGCTCGGCCTTTCGCTGTCCGCGTGGCCCATGCTTGCGCAGGCCGCGGACCTGAGCGGAGTGCGGGGCCTCAGCTTCTGGATCGCGGCGACCAACGGGCTGATCGTTGATGCCTGGCTCGCGGCCCGCGCGCTGCCCGCTGCGGAGCGCTCGCAGCCGATAGCGCTACGGGCCGCGATCGCGGTTGGGCTCGCGCTCGCGGTCGTCGGGTACGGCGCGTGGCGGATGCGCACGATCGAGCTCACGCCGCTGGCGCGCGTCACGGTGGTGCAGCCCAACATCCCGGAAGAGGACAAGCTCCGCGCGGAGGACAAGGACAAGTATCTGGGGATCGCGGGGCGCGTGACCCGCGAGGAGCTGGCGCGTACGCGCACCGACCTCGTCGTCTGGCCGGAGACCGCGGTCCCGGATTTTCTCTGGCGCAACCCGCACTGGGTGGACTCGCTGCGCGCGACGGTGGGAACGAGCGGAGTCCCGATCCTCTTCGGCTTCCTGGACTCGACGATCCCCGGACCGTACGGCTTCGAGTATTACAACGCCGCGGCGCTGACCGACGGCTTGGGCAATCTCTCCCGCCAGCAGCCGTATCGAAAAGCGTTTCTCGTGCCGATCGTCGAGCGCGTTCCGTTCGTGAATCCGGCGTGGTTCACTCGCTTCAACTATTTCGGCTCGTTCGGTCGTGGCGTGGACCCTGTCCCGTTCACTCTGCCGTTCGGGACAGTCGGCGTGCTGATCTGCTACGAGTCCATCTTCCCGCAGCTTTCGCGCAAGTACCGGCGGGACGGCGTATCGCTCCTGGTGAACGTGACGAATGACGCCTGGTTCGGACGCAGCACCGCGCCGTACCAGCATTTCGCGCACCTTCCGATTCGCGCCATCGAGAACCGGCTCCCCATCGCAAGGTCCGCCAACACCGGCATATCGGCGTACATCGATCCGCTCGGCCGGGTACACGGCGCCACGCCGCTCCAGGTGGAAGGAGCGTGGACGCACACCGTTCAGCGGGCCGATGTGACGACGCTGTACAGCCATCTGGGCGACTGGGTGAGCTGGCTGAGCGCGGCTGTCATCGTGGCGATTCTGGCGCTGGGTGCGGCCCGAAGCAGGTCCGGGCGGCCGACCGAACCACAATCCTGATTAAGTTCCCCCGATCCGCCGGTTTCCTCTGGTAGGAATGGTTCGTTCTTTGCTCACTTGACTCCCTAATAACGGGGCCGATGCCCCTCATTTGGGAGCCAACGATGTATCACCAAAAGCTGATTCGTTTCTCGGTCCTGCCGCTAGCGCTGTTCGCGGTCGTCACGGTCGCGGACGCGCAGGGACGCGGACAGGGACAGGGCGCCGACAAGGCGAAGGAAAACCAGGGACGCGCCGAGCAGCCGGCTGCCGCCCGTGGCAACGACAAGGGCAAGCCGCAGCAGGCGCGCAATGAGGCGCAGGCGAATCGCGGGCGCAGCGACGCCGCGCCGAACCCGAGCGCGAGAGCAATCGAGCGGGCGAGCAGCAACGCGCGCTTCAAGAGAACGTGGAGCACCAGCGACATCCGGCCGGACCTTCGCCGCCGCATTGCGAGCGACAGCTGGGCAGAGAGAGTCGCCGCCGGCGCGCTGGCGCACGGCTTCGCGCGCAACGTGCGCGACAACGCCTTCGTCATCGCGTCCTCGGGGCAGATGATGCTGGTGCGCAACCAGAAGGGCGACGTGCTCGTCGCGCTGGACGAGGACCGCGCGCGCAACCTCGGCGGCTGGAAAGTGAAGCCGATCGACGACCGCATCGGCGAAGGCGCGCCGAGCTTCTGCCGGTCGGGCGAGGGCCACCCGAACTGGGGCCGTCAGTGGTGCCTGGACAAAGGCTTTGGCCTCGGCGTAGACAACAGCCTCAACGGCATCAGGTGGGGACGGAATCTCGACGCGAACGACGTCGTGTTCGTGCGGGAGCCGACGTCGGCGACGCTGACGCGCGCGGCGCTGGAAGCCGTGCTTGGCCAGCGCGCTGTGGACAGGCTCGCATTGCACGCGATCACGCTCGGTCTCGTGGATCCGCTCGTCGGAACCTGGCGCACTGACCCGGCCGGTCCGCGGGTGCTGCTCGTGAACTCGGGCAATTATCCGGTCGCGGAGATAGTGCATACCGATCGTGACCTGCGCAGCGACCGCATGGTCGTCGCGCTCAGGCCCTGGGACCTCTAGGACAGTTCGGCTGTGACCCGGAAGGGTTCGCAGTCGAAGAGTAGATGGCTCGTCGTTGCCTTCCTGCTCGCCGCTTGCGGCGGGCGGGAAGGCGACACGGGCGCCGACACGGCTCAACGCGAAGGCACCGCGGCGGAGACCGCGTTCACGCGGGAGTTCGCGCGCATCCAGGCACGAGCTGATTCAATTGATGCCATTTTCCAGCCACTGCCGCTGCTACGGCCACAGCAGGAGGCCGCGCTCCGCCGCTTCGACAACGATGCGCAGCTGGTCGCGGCCCGGCGGCTGGGCATTCCCGCGAGTACACCGCGTCAGGCCGTGGAGCGCATGGTCGCGGACGGGCGCATGGTTCGACTCACGGACAGCACGGACCACTGGGTGGTGCGCAAGCTCGATCATTCGTCCCCGTATCTCACGCGTGATGGCGCGGCGGCGCTGCGCGAGATCGCGCAGCGTTTTCAGCAGGCGCTCGCGCGCAGAGGGCTGCCGGCGTACCGGCTCGAGGTGACCTCCGCGCTGCGCAGCGCGGAAGATCAGGCGGCGCTGCGGACTGACAACGTGAACGCCGCCGCCGGCGAGAGCACGCACCAGTACGGAACGACGTTCGACGTCGCGTACAGCGCGTTCGCGCCGCCGGCCGAGCCCGTCCTCGCGCCGGCGCTCCCCGAAGCGGCCTGGCTGGAGCCGCACCTCGTGTGGGTGGCGGGTACGCTCGCCGAAACAGTTGCCGCGCGGCGCTCGCGGGAGCTGATGGCGATCCTCGGCAACGTCCTGCTCGAGATTCAGGGCGAAGGGAAGATCATGGTCACGCTCGAGCGGCTCCAGCCCGTGTACCACATGACGGTCGCGCGGCGCAATTGAGCGTGTCAGATTCAGCTTGTGAAGATCATCGCGGGTACCAGCGGCTACTCGTTCAAGGAGTGGAAGGGCTCGTTCTATCCGGCCGACATCAAGCCGGACGGAATGCTCGCCTTCTACGCTACGAGGTTTCCGACGGTCGAGATCAACAACACCTTCTACCGCCTGCCGCGCGAGAGCGTGCTGCTCGAGTGGGCGGCGCAGGTGCCGGACGGCTTCACCTTCGCCATCAAGGCCAGCCAGCGCATTACCCACCACGCGCGCCTCAAGACCGAGCTCTCGGCAGACTTGCTCGGCTTCCTGTTGAAGAACACGGCGGTGCTGGAGGGCCATCTCGGCCCGATTCTCTTTCAGCTGCCACCGAACATGAAGAAGGACCTCGACCGGCTCAGCGGATTTATCGAGCTCCTGCCGGCCGACAGAAAGTTCGTGATCGAGTTCCGCCACGACAGCTGGTTTGAGGACGACGTGTACGACGCGCTGCGCGCGCGCGACGTCGCCATGTGCGTGGCCGAGCAGGAGGAGTTCAAGTGCCCGGTCGTGTGTACCGCGTCGTGGGGGTATCTGCGGCTGCACCGCTTCGATTACGGCGAGGCAGCGCTCGCCGAGTGGGCCAGGTGCGTGGCGGATCAACCCTGGACGGAGGCGTACGTATACTTCAAGCACGACGAGGGAGTTGGCTCGGGACCGCCGGCGGTGGACGCGTTCGTCGCGGCGGTTAGCGCGCAGGGATGAACCTGCGCCGTCACGCAGTGAAACGAATCGAGGATATATGACTGAGAATCACCGGACTTTTCGCGCAATGCGCGCCGTCGCGCCCGCGTTTCTCGTGCTTGCGGCGGCCTGCCAGGCAACCGCGCAGGCCGATGTGGCAGGCACCCCTCCGGCGGCGGCTCCCGCGGAGCACCAGCACACTCCCGGCATGGTGATGGCGCCCGCCCCCCGGGATACCGGGATGGTGCACCAGATGGACCCGGACGTGCGCTTCATGCATCACATGACCATGCACCACGGGCAGGCGCTGGAGATGACCAGCCTGGTGCCGAGCCGGAATCCGAGCCAGGGGCTTGGGCTCCTCTCGGAGCGGATCGACATCTCACAAAAGGACGAGATCGCGCTCATGCGGCGCTGGCTCGAGCGGAGGGGGAAGCCGCTGCCGCCGACGGGCGGGCACATGATGCACATGGCGATGCCCGGTATGCTCACCGATGCCGAGATGGCCCGCCTCCGTGCCGCGACCGGCAGCGAGTTCGAGCGCCTGTTCCTGGAGTTGATGATCAAGCATCACGAAGGCGCTATCACCATGGTAGCCGAGCTGATGGGGAGCCAGGGAGCGGCGCAGGATTCCGAACTGTACGCCCTGGTCTCGGACATCGACGCCGACCAGCGCGCCGAGATAGCCCGGATGCAGTCCATGCTGAACGCCATGGGGCCGCGTCCGCCCCGGTAGCCGAAGGCGGTACCGCTGCACAGCTTTAAGGTCCATTTCGATCACTCCAAAACGAGATCCGACATGAGCTCCACGATGTCCCCGACCTTCGCGCGAACGACTTCTCTCGCCTTGCGTGCGCTGCTGCTCGCGGCCTCGGTCTTCGCCATCGCTGGCGACGCCGCTGCCCAGGCGGCCGACCCGCGCGTCGGCCTCGCCGGCGGCCATTGGGTGCCGGCCGAGGAGGCGATTCGCAACATGGAGAGAGTCTCCTTCACGACGCGCCCCGTGCGCTTCTTCAATCCGGGCAACCCGAACGACTTCGGCTTCGCCAACACCGATCTGGCCTTCGACGGCAATCGCGTGTTCCTGGGGAACTACAGCGGAGTCCAGATCTGGGACATCTCGAACCCGGCTACGCCGACGCTGGCGGCCGGTATCGTCTGCCCGGGTGGGCAGGCCGACGTTTCGGTGTACAACAACCTTCTGTTCGTCTCGGTTGAAGAGACACGCGGTCGGCTCGACTGCGGCACACAGGGCGTGCGGGACACGGTGAGCAACGAGCGGTTCCGCGGCGTTCGCATCTTCGACATAACGAACCTGGCCGAGCCGAAGCAGGTTGCCACGGTGCAGACGTGCCGCGGCTCGCACACGCACACGCTGGTACCGGATCCGAGAGATGCCGGCGTCATCTACGTGTACGTGCAGGGCATCGGCGGCGTGCGTCCGGCGTCGGAGCTTCCCGGCTGCGTCCGCTCCCCGGACGACACGGCCACCGCGCTGTTCCGGATCGAGGTCATTCGTGTTCCCTTGAACGCGCCGCAGGAGGCGCGGGTCGTGAGCATGCCGCGCATCTTCGCGGACCCGGCGACCGGCCGGATCGCGGGCCTCTGGCCCGGCGGCAGGCATGGTGAGGGAACGCAGGCCACCGCGCCGACGAACATGTGCCACGACATCACCGTGTATCCGGCGATCGGTCTGGCCGCCGGCGCGTGCTCGGGCAACGGAATCATCCTCGACATTCGCGATCCCGCGAATCCGAAGCGGACGCACGAAGTGATCGATCCGAACTTCGCCTACTGGCACTCGGCCACGTTCAGCAACGACGGCCGGAAGGTGATCTTCACCGACGAGTGGGGCGGTGGCGGAGCGCCGCGCTGCCAGGCGTCGGATCGGAAGGAGTGGGGCGCTAATGCGCTGTTCCATCTGATCGGCGGCAGGCTCAGCCTCGCCGGTTACTACAAGCTGCCCGCCCCGCAGACCGCGCAGGAGAATTGCGTGGCGCACAACGGCTCGCTCATTCCCGTGCCGGGCCGCGACATCATGGTGCAGGCGTGGTATCAGGGCGGAATCTCGGTGTTCGACTTCACCGATCCCGCGCGTCCGTTCGAGATCGCGTTCTTCGATCGCGGGCCTATCGACCGCGAGACGCTGGCGCTGGCCGGTCACTGGTCGGCGTACTGGTACAACGGCATGATCGTGGGCTCGGAGATCGGCCGCGGGCTCGACATTTTCGCGCTCAAGGCGAGCGAGTTCCTGTCGCAGAACGAGATCGACGCGGCGAAGTCTGTGCGGGTGCGCCGGTTCAATCCGCAGCTGCAGGAGAGGATCGAGTGGCCGGCGAGCTTCGCGGTCGTGCGGTCGTATCTCGATCAGCTCGGCCGGAACAACGGACTCGCGAGCGCGCGGGCGGCGGCCGTGACCGCGGACCTGAGCCGCGCGGAAGGGATGAGCGGCTCGGCGCGGCGGAGCGCGCTGAACCGGATCGCGTCGGGGCTCGACCGCGATGCTCGCAGTTCGAGCGATGCGGCGCGGGTGAGAGCGATGGCCGGAGAGGTTAGGAGATTGGCAAGAAGCTGATAGGATTTCTGGTTTCTGGTAAACGGTCTGGCGTTGGCGATCATGCCGGCGCCAGGCCGTTTGCATTACAGGCTTTAATCGAGGTCAGGCATATGCGGCTGCTTCCACTGTGCGGTTCACTCGCGATTCTCTCCCTCTGTGCGCCGGGTCGGCTCGCCGAAGCGCAAGCCGGTGTCGCTCAACCGGTCGCGGTGACCACGGACGACCCACATCTCTGGTTGGAGGAAGTGGAGGGCGAGCGCGCGCTCGCGTGGGTCAGGGAGCGCAACACGCGCTCGCTGGCGGTGCTCCAGGGCGATCCGCGGTACCAGAGGTTCCACGACGACGCGCTGCGAATCCTCGAGGCCACCGACCGGATCGCGTCGCCGGGATTCCGCGGCCGGACGATCTACAACTTCTGGCAGGACTCGAGTCACGTGCGCGGGATCCTGCGTCGCACGACGCTGGAGTCGTACCGCGCGGCGAATCCCGAGTGGGAGATCGTGCTCGACGTGGACGCGCTGTCGGCGAGCGAGAGCGCAAACTGGGTGTTCCGCGGCGCGAACTGCCTTCCGCCGGAGCACAGGCTCTGCCTGATCTCGCTGTCGAACGGCGGCAAGGACGCCGTCGAGATTCGTGAGTTCGATAGCGAGACGAAGGCGTTCGTTGCCGGCGGGTTCGTGCTGCCCGAGTCCAAGGGCAGCGCGTCGTGGATAGACGCGAACACGATCTTCATCTCGCGCGACTTCGGGCCGGGCACGCTGACCAAGTCCGGCTATCCGTTCATCGTGCGGCGGCTCAGCCGGGGTCAGCGGATCGAGGACGCGCCCGAGGTGTTCCGCGGGACTGCCGACGACGTGTCCGCCAGCGCGTTCGCGCTGCGCGATTCGGACGGCCGGGTGCAGGCGCTGCTGGCGGGCCGCGGACTCACGTTCTGGGAGCGCGAGCAGTGGCTGCTGCGCGATTCGGGGCCGCCGGTGAAGCTGCCGTTCCCGGCGAAGGGCGGGATCTATGCACTGGTGGACGGCCAGCTGGTCATGTCGACCGACGTGGACTGGAACGGAATGAAGCTCGGCGACCTGTTCGCGTACGATCTCGCGGAGTTGAAAGCCAATCCGGCGAACGCGAAGCCTTATCTCATTCTTCGCCCCGGCGCGCGCGAGTCCATCGAGGGAGTGTCGAGCACGCGCAACAAGCTTATCGTCGCGCTGTACGAGAACGTGAAGGGCGCGGCGTACGTGTACGACCGGGGGCCGGACGGCTGGACGCGCCGGCGATTGGCGCTGCCGGAGAACGCGTCGGTAGGAATCGGATCTTCGTCGAGCTTGACGGACGAGATCTTCTTCAGCACTTCAAATTATCTGGAGCCGAACAGCCTCTGGCTCGCGGACGCTGCCACCGGGCGCGTCGAGAAGGCGAAGTCCATCGCGCCGCGGTTCGACGCGTCGCGCCACACCGTCACGCAGTACGAGGCGACGTCGGCGGACGGGACGAAGATTCCGTACTTCGTGACGCACCCGAAGGACATGGCGCTCGACGGCAACAACCCGACGCTGCTGTACGGCTACGGCGGATTCCAGTCGAGCCTGTTGCCCGGGTACTCGGGCACTGTCGGGAAGCTGTGGCTGGAGGACGGCGGCGTGTACGTGATCGCGAACACCCGGGGCGGCGGTGAGTTCGGTCCCGCGTGGCACCAGGCGGCGATCGGCGCCAACCGGCAGCGCGCGCACGAGGATTTCGTCGCGGTCGCGCAGGACCTGATCGCGCACCGCATCACCTCGCCGCGCAGGCTCGGGATCATGGGCGGCTCGCAGGGCGGACTGTTTGTCGGCGTCGCGATGACGCAGCACCCGGAGCTGTTCAACGCCGTCGTGATCCAGGTTCCACTGTTCGACATGCTGCGGTACCACATGCTGCTCGCGGGCGCGTCGTGGATGGCGGAGTACGGCGATCCGGACATCCCGGAGCAGCGCGCGTGGATCGAGGCGTACTCCCCGTACCAGGCGCTGCGCGCGGGACAGCGGTACCCCGAGCCGTTCATCCACACGTCCACGAAGGACGATCGGGTGCACCCGGGACACGCGCGGAAAGCGGCGGCGCGGCTGGAGGAGCTCGGGTACCCCGTGCTCTTCTACGAGAACACCGATGGCGGGCACTCGGCGGCGGCGAATCTGCGGGAGTCGGCGAAGAGGATTGCGCTCGAGTACACGTACCTTACGAGGAAGCTCAAAGACTGAAGGGCGGGCAGAAAGTGACTAGTGATTAGTAACTACAACTACCAAAACTCGAAGGGATGAACCTGTGAAGCCATTCGCCGCTTGCTCGCGCACGGTTTGCATAGCGCTCTTCACTCTCGTCGCGGGCGCGTGTGCGCCTGCGGGGGCGCCGCCCGCTGAGGGGCCGGCGCCGGCGGTTGTGCCCGCGACCGCCGAGGGCGGGCTGCTACCGCTGCGGTACGACGCGGCGACAGGGAAGGTGTTCCTCACCATCCCCCGACTCGGCGAACGGCTGCTGTACCTCAATACCCTCGCCACCGGCGTCGGCGCCACCGCAGCCGGGCTCGATCGCGGCCAGCTTGGCGACAACGCCGTCGTGCGGTTCGAGCGCCGTGGCGCGCGCGTGTACCTCATTCGCGAGAACACCGCGGTGCTCGCGCGCTCCGACAACCCCGCGCTCCGGCGCTCGGTGGAGGAGTCGTTCCCCAGCTCGGTGCTGGCGTCGTTCGCCGTGCAGCGCGACGGATCCGGCGGAACGGTAGTGGATGCGACGGACTTCTTCCTCAGCGACGTGTACGACGTGATCGGCTCGCTGCGCGGCGCGCGGCTCGGCTCGGCGCGGCTGGACCGCGAGCGGAGCTTCATCGATCCCGCCAACACGCGCTCGTTCCCGGAGAACACCGAGATCCGCTCGGTGCTCACCTTTTCCACGGACGATCCCAACTTCGTTCTCCGCCAGATAGCGCCCGACGCGCGCACGATCGCCATCGAGCAGCACCACAGCTTTCTGCCGCTGCCAGCGCCGCCCCTCCCGCTGCGGCCATACGATCCGCGCGCCGGCATGTTCGCCAACGACTTCTTCGATTTCGCGCAGCCGTTCTCGGGAGATTACCGGCAGCGCGCGGTAGTGCGCTGGCGGCTCGAGCCGTCGGACACCGCGGCGTATCTCCGTGGTGAAAAGGTCGAGCCGGTGAAGCCGATCGTGTATTACATCGATCCCGGAATCCCCGAGCCCTACCGGAGCGCGTTCATCGAGGGCGGCCTCTGGTGGAACCAGGTGCTCGGCGCCGCGGGCTGGCGCAACGCGTTCCGAATCGAGACGCTTCCGGCGGGGGTGAGTCCGCTCGACGCACGCTATCCCGCGATCTACTGGGTGCACCGGGTGCAGCGGGGTCCGTCGGTCGGTCCGGCGATGGTCGATCCGCGCACCGGCGAGATCGTAAAGACGGTGATCCGGATGGACTCGTACCGCTCGATGGTGGATCACGACATCTACATGGGATTGTTGCCGGCCGCGCCGCCGGGCGGATTGCAGCTTACCGCCGAGCAGTTCGCGATGGCGCGCAGGCGGCAGCACAGCGCGCACGAGATCGGGCACACGCTTGGCATCGCGCACAACTACATCGCGGCGACGCAGGGGCGCGCGTCGGTGATGGACTATCCGTATCCGTTAATCACGCTCGACGCGCAGGGGCGGCTCGACATCAGTGACGCCTATCGCAATTCTGGCGGCGCGCACGACACGCTCGCGATCCGATACGCGTACACCTGGTTCCGCACGCCCGCGGAGGAAGCGGCCGGGCTAAGCCGGATCGTGCGTGATGCGGAGGCGCGCGGGCTCCGGTTCATCGCGGACCAGCACGTGGGCGCGGCGGGATCGCTGCCGAGCGCGAGCCAGTGGATCGAAGGCAGCGACATGTTAACGGCGCTCCAGCGGACGATGGCCGTGCGGCGCGTGCTGATGGAGAAGTTCGACGAGCGCGCGGCGCAGCCGGGCGAGCCGCTCGCGGTCTTGAATCGCCGATTCGCGCACGTGTACCTGCACCACAGGTACGCCCTTGTAGGCGCGACGAAGTACGTGGGTGGGATGGAGTTCGGCTACGCGTTGCGCGGGGAGCAGACCGAGCCGACGCGGATCCTTCCGCCCACCGAGCAGCGGCGTGCGCTACGCCTGGTCCTTTCGGCGCTGACTCCGCGCGAGCTGCGGATTCCCGGGCGGATCGCGGCGATGATTCCGCCTGTGCCCGCCGGATACGATTCGGATTTGACGCTCATTCCGACTCCCGCCGGCACCGCGTTCGACCCGCTCGCGGCCGCGCACAGCCTGGCGCAGGAGATCGTGAACGGACTGCTGCATCCGCAGCGCGCCGCGCGACTTGTGTCATTTCATGCGCGCGATACGTCGAACCCGTCGCTCGATGAGGTGATCAGCGCGCTGGTCGAGACGACGTGGGGCATGTCGCCGGCGACAGTGGCCGTTGCCGGGGAAGAGCAGGGTCCGGAGCTGCGGCGCGTTGCGCAGCGGGCGGTCGTGGACGGCCTGCTCGACCTCGCGGGCAGCGCTTCGGCGACCTCCGGCGTTCGTGCGACAGTCGAGCATCACCTGGCTTGGATAGCGCGACGGACGAACCTGTCGGAGGGTCTCACCGCTGCCGACCAGGGGCACCGGGCGGCGATACGCCGGGACATCGAGCGTTATTTCGACGGGCGGGACGATCCTGCTAAGCGTCCGCGCCCGGCGCCCATTGGGCTGCCATGGCCCTAACCGGAGGAAGCCCGGGACGCCGGGCGTCACGCTGCCCTTCTCCCGCGGGCAACTTGTTTTGGGACAAGGGTTTGGCTTATATTTACAAGCTGTCCCAGAAACATCACCGTACCGGGCTGGCCGCGAGTCCAAGACCGCGGCCTCCGCTGAAGAGGTTCACATGAAGGCCGACATCCATCCCGTTTACGCCACCGCTCACGTGAAGTGCGCGTGCGGGAATACGTTCGAGACCCGCTCCACGCAGGCGGAGATCCACACCGACATCTGCGCGCAGTGCCATCCGTTCTTCACCGGCAAGCAGAAGCTCATCGACACCGCAGGACGCGTCGAGCGCTTCCGCCAGAAGTACCGGAAGAAGGAAGCCTGAGCCTCAGCGATCGGCTCGCGGAAGCGCTACAGCGCGCGGCCGAGGTCGAACGGGAGCTGTCCGATCCAAAGACGACCAGGGACCCGCAGCGGTTCGCTTCACTCGGCAGGGAACACCAGCGGCTCGGCACCGTAGTCGAGCTGGGCGGTCGAATCGACAAGCTTACGAACGAGCTCGAGCAGGCGCGCGAGCTCGTTTCCGTTGACGACCCCGAGATGTCCGCCGAGGCCCGCGCGGAAGTGCATACGCTCGAAGAGCAGCTCGCGGATCTCGAGCGCAAGCTCAAACCGGTGCTCATCCCGCCCGATCCCCTCGACGACCGCCCCGCAATCGTCGAGATCCGCGCGGGCACCGGCGGCGACGAAGCGGCGATCTTCGCCGGCGATCTCTTCCGCATGTACACGCGCTTCGCCGAGGGGCGCGGGTGGAAGATCGAGATGCTGTCGCACTCCGCGGGAACGCACGACGGCGTCAAGGAAGCGATCTTCAAAATCGTCGGCAACGGCGCGTTCGGCGTGATGCGCTGGGAGTCCGGCGTGCACCGGGTGCAGCGCGTCCCCGTGACCGAGAGCCAGGGGCGAATTCACACGTCGGCCGCTACCGTAGCCGTGCTACCCGAAGCCGCCGAAGTGGACGTGAAGATAGAGGACAAGGATCTCCGCATCGACGTGTTCCGCTCGTCGGGCCCCGGCGGACAGTCGGTGAACACGACGGATTCCGCGGTGCGCATCACGCACATTCCCACGGGAATCGTCGTGAGCCAGCAGGACCAGAAATCGCAGCTTCAGAACAAGCTCAAGGGCATGGAAGTCCTCCGCGCGCGGCTGCTCGACCTGCGCGTGTCGGAGCAGGAAGCGGAGCGCTCGAAGATGCGGAAGACGCAGGTCGGGACCGGCGATCGCTCGGCCAAGATCCGCACGTACAACTTCCCGCAGAACCGCGTGACCGATCACCGGATCAACTTCACGTTGCACGAGCTGGATCGCGTGCTGAACGGCGGGATCGAGCCGCTGGTGGAAGCGTTGGTGGAGGCGGAGGTGGAGGAGCGGCTTGGGGGAAGTGATCAGTGATCAGTGATCAGATGTCAGTCAACCGCGAACGGCCGGTGCAGTACGCCGAAGGCAAAGCGTACTTCCGGCATCTCGAGTTGACCGTTGACGAGAGAGTGCTGATTCCGAGGCCGGAGACTGAGGTTGTCGTGGATTGGGCGTTGAAGCTGGCCGGCATCGGAGGCGGCATCGCCGTGGACATCGGCACCGGCAGCGGGGCGATCGCGCTCTCGCTGGCGCTCGAAGGCTCGTTCGAGCGCGTGATAGCGACCGACGTCTCGGCGGACGCCATCGAGGCCGCAGGCGCCAACCTCGCGCGATTGGGGCCGACTCTGCGAGCGCCCGTAGAGCTGCGGCTGGGCTCGTTTCTGGCGCCGGTGCTGGGCGTCGGCGCGCGGCTGCTCGTGTCCAACCCGCCGTACATCGCGGCGAAGGAGATGCACGGCCTTCCCGCAAACGTGCGCGGCTGGGAGCCGCCGCTGGCCCTCCTCTCGGGGGAGGACGGGATGGCCGCGACCGCGACTATCATTGAGGGAGCGCATCGGGTGCTGGCGCCGGGCGGGTGGCTGGTGCTGGAGACCGATTCGACCCGCGCGCGAGCCGCGGAAACGCTGGTCCGCGCGCAGGACCGGTACGCCGACATCGCCGTTCACTCCGACCTCACCGGCCGCGACCGTGTGCTCGTCGCGCGGCTGCGATAACTGACGAATTTCGTTCTGGAGACGTGATGCTCGAGGAAAAAGCAAAGGATCTCGGCCGGCAGATCGGCCAGACCGACGAATACAAGCTGGTGAAGCGCTCAGGCGAAGCACTGAACGGTGACGCCACGGCCGTCGCGTTGCTCAAGGAGATGGAGAAGATCCGCACCGACGCGCAGCGCATGATGGAGCGCGGCGAGCAGCCCACCGCGGAGATGGAGCAGCAGCTCGACGACCTGCTCGGCCGCATCCAGGTGAACCCCGTGTATCAGAGCGCGATCGTGGCGCAGGAGAACTTCGACAAGCTGATGGCGCAGGTGAACGGCTGGATCCTCGACGGCATGAAGAAAGGCGCCGCCAGTCCCATCATCACGCTCGGTTGATCTGTGTCCACCGGCGGGCTTGTCGTCTTCGAGGGCGCGGAGGGAGTCGGTAAGTCCACACAGGTGGACTTGCTGCTCCGCCGTCTGAAAGAGGCGGGGATCGCTGCCGTGTCGTTCCGCGAGCCCGGCGGCACGGTCGTCGGCGACCGGATCCGCGAGATTCTGCTCAGCCCCGGCAACGAGATATCGCCTGCTGCGGAAGCGCTGCTGTTCATGGCTTCCCGCGCCGAGCTATGCGAGCGCGAGATCGCGCCGGCGATAGCGGAAGGGAAGATCGTCGTGCTCGATCGGTTCTTCCTCTCGACCTACGCGTATCAGATCGCGGGGCGCGGACTGCCGGAAGACGAAGTGCGCGGGGCGAACAAGCTCGCGACCGGCGGGCTGGTGCCCGATCTTACGATCATCCTCGACTATCCCGTGCGGAGTGGGTTGGAACGCGCGAGCGGCCGCGGGAGTAGTGACCGAATGGAGCAGCTCGACGCGGAGTTCCACGAGCGGATCGGCCGCGCATTCGTGACGTTCGCGACCGACGGGTGGTCGGCGGCGCATCCCGAGTGCGGCAGGATCGTAAGCGTGGATGCCCGCGGCAGCGCGGAAGAAGTCGCGGCGCGCGTGGCTGACGCGCTGGCCGACAATCTGCCCGACAGATTCTGGATGTTACGGCAACCGGAGCACAGTGGACTTTCTTAGACGCCTCAGCGGCGACCAGGCGCATCGCGCCGGCCTCGTCGCGGTCGTATTCCTGATCGCGATCGTGGCCGGAGGCGCGCTCGTGCACCGCGGCGCGCGCGGCGGGCCGCAGACGGCGTACGAGGCCGCGCGGCTGTACGACAACGTGAAGGCGCACATCGCGCGCGATTACGTGGATTCCATCGGCGAGGACCGGCTCTACAAGATGTCGGTGGATGGCCTGCTGTCAGAGTTGGGCGATCCGTACAGCCGGTTCCTCTCGAGCGAGCGCGCGGCGCGGCTATCCGAGACGACGAGCGGCACCTACGTCGGCGTCGGGATGCAGGTGGACATTCGCGACGGCTGGATCATCGTCATCGCGCCGCTTCCAGGGAGCCCCGCCGAGCGCGCGGGATTGCAGACGGGCGACCGCATACTGGAGATCAACGGCGCGTCCACGTTCAACTGGACGTCCGAGGAAGCGTCGCGCGCGCTGCGCGGGCCGGAGGGAAGTCCCGTGTCCGTGGTCGTGGACCGCGTGAACTTCGAGCAGCCGCTGACGCTGCGCTTCACCCGCGGCCGCGTACACCAGAACGCGGTGCGCCGGTCGGCCATGGTCGCGCCGGGCGTGGGCTACATAGATCTCAAGGTCTTCACCGATTCGACGGCGGGCGAAGTCGAGCGCGCGGTTAGCGAGCTCATGGGTGCGGGCATGAAGACGCTCATCCTCGATCTGCGCGTCAACCCGGGCGGCCTGCTGCACCAGGGAGTCAGAGTCGCCGATCTCTTCCTCGACCGGGGCGATCCGATCGTGCGGATACGCGGGCGCACGCCGGACGCGAATCGCGACTTCGTGGACAGCGCGGCTCAGTCGTGGCCGCGGCTCCCGCTTGTCGTGCTCGTGGACGGGCGCAGCGCGAGCGCGTCGGAGATCGTCGCGGGCGCGCTGCAGGATCACGACCGCGCCGCGATCATCGGACAGCCGACGTACGGCAAGGGGAGCGCGCAAACGGTCTTCCCGATGGCCGCCGAGCACACCGGCTCCGTCAAGCTGACCACCGCGAGATGGTACACCCCGCTCGGCCGCTCGATCGCGCAGCCATCGGAGCGAGCCTCGCCGCTACTCGACGACTCCGCGAAGAGGCGCACCCGTTTCAGGAGCAAGAGCGGGCGGACGATCCTCGGCGGCGGCGGCATCGTTCCCGACGCGCTGGCGGGCGACACCGTCGAAGCGCCGGAAGCGGCGGAGCTGCTGCAGGAGCTCGGACCGAACGTGGGGCGGTTTCGGGACGCGATCACCGATTACTCGCGGGGAGCGATGCGAGCGGGGAACGGAATCGCGCCGGGGTTCGAGGTCACGCAGCCAATGCTGGACGACCTGTGGAACAGGATGCGGCAGCGCGGCATCGACGTGCCGAAAGTCATCTACGACGACGCGGCGCCGTACGTCAGCCGCGTGCTCGGCTTCGAGATAGCGCGCTACGTGCTCGGCCCCGAAGCCGAGTTCCGTCGGCGCGCGGCGCAAGACCCCGTGATCATGGCCGCGCTGACCGCGATCAACGCGTCGCGGGACGCGAGCGATTTGGTGCAGCGAGTGGAGGCGATGGGCGCGGACGCAGAGAAGCAAGCGCTGCGCGAATGAGCGAGCGGGTATTCATCGTCGGCGCGGGCCGGGTCGGACAGGGACTCGCCCGCGCTTTTCGCAGCGCCGGCGTGGAAATCGTGGGCGTGCACGGCAAGCGATCCGCGCCCGGCGCGACGTCGCACGGCCCGCTGCCCGCCGACATCTCGCGCGCGAACACGGTGATCCTGGCGGTGCGCGACGATCAGATCGAAGCCGCGCTCGACCAGGTGCTGGGTGGGGCGCAGTACAGCGGGCCCGAGCCGCTCACGAGCGGGACGGTGATCCTGCACACCAGCGGGACCGCGGAGCCGGCAGGGTTCGAAGTGATCGACGAGCGCGGGCTGTACGGCGGGACGTTCCATCCGCTGGTGCCCTTTCTCGATCCCGATCGCGCGCCCGAGCTGTTGCGCGGAGCGTGGGTGGGGATCGATGGGCATTCGGACGCGCGCTCGACGTCGCGGCGGCTCGCGGGGCACGTGGGCGCGCGCACGATCGACATCCCCGCGGGCGGCAAGCCGACGTACCACGCGGCCGCGGTATTCTCCGCGAATTTTCCGATCGTGCTCGCGGCGATCGCGGCGGAGCTGATGGAGAGCATTGGGGTGGGGGCGAAGAGCGCCGAGTCGGCGGTGCACTCGCTGATGACAGGTTCTTTGGCCAATGCGGCGGGGAAAACGCCGGAGGAGGCGCTGACGGGGCCGGTGGTACGCGGGGATGCAGTGATGGTGCGGAAGCATCTCGAAGCGCTCTCCGGCGACGATCGGGCGTTGGGGGTTTACCGCCGTTTGTCTTTGGCAGCGTTGAGGATGGCGAAGGAGAGGGGGACGGATCCTGTCGCTCTTGTGCAGATCGAGAAGGCGCTGCTGCCTGGAAAAACATCATCTAGATAGGGGCGGCGTTTTTCCGCTGCTCACCTCCGAACCGCAGACAAGCGGGATGCAAGCTGTGAGTTCGAGCCTGTGAGTTGGAGTTTTGAGAATGTGCGGTCAATCGGTGTGGCAGGCTGGGAATCGGTCACGTGACCGAATCGGTGGCCGTGCGATACTGTCCTTATGTAGGATTTTCGGAAGCTGGATGTGTGGCACAGGGCGCACGCGCTCGCGCTCGACGTTCGGCGCGTGACGAAAGCGTTTCCGAGGTCGGGTTACACCGCGCAGCGCACGCAGATACTGCGCGCAGTTGAATCGATTCCGACCAACATCGTCGAAGGCTGCTTTGCGGCTTCCCAGAAAGACTTTGCGCGGTTTCTGGATGTCTCGATCAAGTCGGCAGGCGAAGTGGAATACCAGCTACAACTCGCTCACGATAGCGGAGTGCTGCGCTACCGAAATTGGCGCTCTCTGTCCGCCGAAACCGTCGAAGTTCGCCGCATGACCATCGGTCTGCGGAAGAAGGTCCTTGGGAAGCCGGACCCTGAGGAACCTCAAGACTAACTCACCACTCCCACTCACTCACGACTCCCACTCACTGACTCGAACTCACAGCTTGCATCCCGCCGGTCGCGCTATCGGAGCTGAGGGTTATCTCCGCGCTTACTGCCCGCGACCAAGCTGTTCCTGATCTATCACCCTCACCCCTCTCGGGGGCGTGAATCGGAACGCGGAAGCCGGCACAGCAACATTCGCCTGAATTGACGTGAGCGTCACGTTCCGAACCAACCCACTCGGCTCCGTGACCTCAAACCGTCGAACCAGTGAATTCCTCGTATCAATCCAGACTTTCGCCCGGGTGAATGTCTCCCGCCTTTTCGGCGTGAGCAGCACGACCCGAGTCGAACGGCCGCCGACTGTCGCCGTCCCGCCGTCCGCGATGTTGAACCGCGACCTCGGCGATCTCAGCAACTGCGACGCTGGATCGAGCCGCTCGGCTTCGCTCCCGCCGGCCGTCATCTTGATCACCTGTCCGGGCGTCGTGCTCGGCAGGTAAACCCACACCGCCTTTCCGTCCGAGATGATCTTGTCCCCGGCGGGGTCGGTGAACGTGATCGCCAGCAGACCCGGCGCTTTCCGCAGCACCTGGCCGCGGGCGTTGATCCGGTTCCCGGTCAGCGGGTTCGTAATGACCTGGGTGAACTGCACCTTTGCGGTGCGCATTTTGGCGTGCTCCGCGGCGGCGCGATCCACGAGATCGCCCAGCGATTGAGCGGGCAGGCCGGAGGCCGCGGCAGCGCCGAGGGCGACGGAAAAAGCGATCGATTTGAGCATTAAGAGAGTACCCTGCTAAACGCGTACCGTTCCGGCGGGCTGGGGTATCTCGCGACCTATCGCGGCGGCCACTCCGCGCAGCTCTTCCATCAGCGCGACAAACTGCTCGGGATACAGCGATTGGGCGCCATCGGAGAGTGCGCGGTCGGGCTCCGGGTGCACCTCGAGCAACAAGCCGTCCGCGCCGGCCGCGAGCGCTGCGCGAGCCATCGGCGCGACCATGTCGCGCAGCCCGGTGCCGTGACTCGGGTCAGCCACGATCGGCAGGTGCGACAGCTGATGCACGGTCGGGATGGCGGTGAGATCCAGCATGTTGCGCGTGGCCGTGTCGAAGGTGCGCACGCCGCGCTCGCACAGGATCACCTGCGTGTTTCCTTCGGCGAGGATGTACTCCGCGCTCAGCAGCAGATCATGGATGGTCGCGGCCATGCCGCGCTTGAGCAGCACCGGCATGCCGATGCGGCCCACGGTCTTGAGCAGGGAATAGTTCTGCATGTTCCGCGCGCCAATCTGGATGCAGTCGGCGACCTCGGCCACGAGGTGCGCGCCCTCGTCGTCCATCGCTTCCGTCACGATCGGCAGCCCCGTCTCCCGCTTCGCCAGCGCGAGCAGATCGAGTCCTTGCTTGCCGAGCCCCTGGAACGAGTACGGCGAGCTGCGCGGCTTGTACGCGCCCCCGCGCAACGCGCTGGCGCCCGCGTCCCTCACCGCCTGCGCGGCCGCGATGATCTGCCGCTCGCCCTCGACCGAGCACGGCCCAGCCACGACCGGCACGGTGTCGCCGCCGAACGAGACGCCCGGCGCGATCGTGACGATGGTGTTCTCCTGCCGCCACTCGCGCGACACCTGCTTGTACGGCTGGGTGACGTGAATCACCTGCGCGACTCCCGCCAGCGACTCCAGCCG